>MGVS01000069.1 GCA_001800605.1 Elusimicrobia bacterium RIFOXYD2_FULL_34_15 | reverse complement strand
GGAGGGTAAGCCCTTAATTAAAAATTTTTCTAAACTTACACAAAATACTTGACATCACCTTGAATTTTTAAAATTTTTATTCTTTAGGTTAATTATTTTAAACCATATTGATTCACGATTATTTGCTGGAAATTCCGACAAAGAAATCAGTGATTTCGTTTTGAAGTTCTGTAGCATATACTATATGATTCCAATCATCAGGTGTTTTCAATACAAGATTATCGGCTTTTTTATAGATTTCATAAACTTTCTTTGCACTTTCAACCGATTTTACAACATCCGGAACAACCGCATCTTCGTCCCATAGTGGCGCGTCAATCAAAACAGGTCTTGGTGCAATACTTGCGATTATTTCATTAAAGTCAAACGGAATGCGGCTTTCGTTCCCGTTCACAAAATATCCTAACCTTGGTAAAAGCCCTTGCAAATGTGAATAAGCGTAAATACCCTCAATACCCTTTTCTGCCGTTGCGGTACGCAATGGCGTAAACCCGCAAAGTGTAGCAACACCACTAATACGATCGTCAAATACAGTTGAACAAAGTGCAACCGCTCCACCCATAGAATAACCGAACACATAAATTTTCTTCTTGTTTACGGAAGATTGAGTTTCCAACACGTCAACCGCACATTTAACATCGTCTATCATTTTACCCATTTTTGTCCAATACGGATATTTGGCATAAAAGTCTGTAACCTCTTCCACGCGTTTTCCGCAGCCAATCATATCCATACCAAAAATGGCTATTCCCTTTTCGATAAACATTTTTAGCATTGGCGCCTGCATTTCCCTATTAAAACCCGTGGAATGAGCAAGCGGATTTAAATATATTACAACCGGATAATTTTTACTATTTATCGGATAGTATAAATATCCAATATATAAATATTTTCCGGTTGAATCATTAACTGTAATTTCAGATAATCCCATACTAGAAGAAGCAAGCGGTTTTTCCGCTGCCTGACCAAAATCGCGGTTTGGTACCGGCGTAAAACTATAATTTGCCGGCTTAGTGCCTATTGCCCATTTTATCTGATTTTTGATGCCTGCTTTTTTCTTTTCCCAATCTTTCTTATCAATAACCAAGTTTCCATTATCATCTTTAAGTAAATCATCCGTTGTCTTTACAGGATATATAGCTAAATTAATCTGATCACCGCTTAATTGCTTCCATTTTTCAAAAGAATAGTTATAAAAGAATTTTATTTCGGGTTTTTTCGTACTCCGCCCCCACGCATAATCAAAAAAATCCAAATAAAAATCGATAGCCGGCTTACTAAAATCGTGCCCGCCAAAACGGGGGAGCATAGACAAGTTATCTTCTTTTTTCAGAAGATTATAAACACGTTTAACTGAAAAATAGGACTGTTCAATACCCCAGGGTCCCCCACCGACATCATTAATAGCTGTGCCAAGTACAAGTGCACGCGGTGCGACAAGCGACTGAATCGAATTCATATCTACCGGTAATTTATACTCGCGTCCTACAAAAAATCTAACTCTCGGGTTTGCCCAATATGGATAACCGCCGGTAATTCCGCGTAATGGTTCTGTGTTATATTTATCCGGACTGTATCTTATTAAATTCTCTCCAAATGTTCCCCCGCAATTCGGTGCTGCACCTGTTATCCTTTCGTCGAATGCCGCGGCCCAAAGCGCCTGCTTACCGTTCCGGGAATGCCCGGTAATTGCAATTTTGCTTTTGTCTACAATTTTTAAAGTATACAAATAATCTACAACCCGCGATGCCCCCCATGCGCGGCGCATCAAATCGCTAAAATCATATTCCGGCCAAATATCTTTATATTCCCAACTGTCATTGTCTTTATCTGAACCGGCATACATACACACAATATAATTACGGTTGTTAGCTTCCTTCATAACATCCCAGCCAGTTGGACCCATTAAAACGGGAAATGGTCCCTTGCCCGGAGGGATAAGCATTTGAACATGCATATGTGCTGCATATTTAGGACCAAAAACTAATTTTAATTTACGAAGCGTATTAACTCCGTCTTTTTCTTCCGTTACTTCTTTAACTTTTATTTTACCGGGAGCAGACGGTACGGTTCCTGTAATCCATTTCATAATTTCCGTTTTCATTTCCGCTTTTTTTTGCTGCCATTGTTCAACTGTTGTTACCGGTACAGCATTCGGCTTACCTTCATTTAACATAAGTAAATCCGGTGCAAAAGGAAGCGATGGCATTGTATCAAAATCCGGCGGTAACTCTCCGCTTGAACTTAACCAAACCGCATAAGGAGTACCTTTGTTCGGATCATCGTAATTCCACTCGCGTGTTTGTTTAAGAAATAACTGGCGGTCGCCTGCATACAAATTAGCAGCCAATAAAATAAAAAACAAAAAACTTTTAAAAACTCTTTTAGGATTCATTATTCCTCCCTTAATCAAAAATTTTTATAAAAATCGGTATATATTTTTAAATCATTTTCTGAAAATAATACGAAAATAATTTTTTCTAAACTATTATCTTTTACTATAAAATTCTTCACTTCATTTAGAGCAATCGGTGCCGCTTTCTCTATCGGGAATCCATAAGCACCGGTTGAAATTGATGGGAAGGCGATTGATTTGATATTATTCTTTGTCCTGTTAGAGAATTCATTATCTACTGCATAAGTGAAATTAATATTTTTTGGGTCATTAGCTATTTCTCTAATGGGGTTGACTGCTAACTCTAAAGAATTTTTATAACAGGATGCCAGCAATTTTTCTTCACCAGAATTGCCGCCTCGCCAGACAAGGCCTACGGTATGAATAACATATTTTGCGGGTAGATTATATCCTTTTGTAATCTTTGCTTCACCGGTTTTGCAACCGTTAAGTTTTTTGCATTCTTCTAAAAGTTTTGGCCCGGCTGCTCTGTGAATCGCACCGTCAACTCCGCCGCCTCCTAAAAGTGTTGTATTTGCAGCGTTAACAATTGCGTCAACTTTTAGTTCTGTAATATCACCGAGAAATAATTCAACTTTTGTCATTCTGAATGATAACGAACCTGCCGGCAGGCAGGGAATCTTACTTTTAAATATTATTTACAGCCCCATCCCTGGTATTTTAGCCATTTTTTGTGCGATACTGAAATTAATTCTTTTGATTGCGTCGTTAAAACAATCTTTTAAGATTTTTTCCTGTTTTTCTTTGTCTAAAGCAGGGTTTACCTGAACGCTTTCAACTTCCAATTTGCCGTTAATAACTACTTTGACTCCATCTTTTTCAACTTCTACTCTTTCCTGTGAAAGCATACTCTGTAAATCTTTCAGTTGTTTCAATTGCTTCAATTTATCAAACATAAAATCTCCTACCCAGTCGCCGCAGGCGACTGCCCGACTCGCTTCGCTTTGGCGAAGCGGGAGGGTCGCTGGCTTAAAACTCAAAGAGTTTTAAGCCGCCTAGCGAGGTACCTCGCCAACGATTCAGTGGCGGGTTACCCCTTTGCCTGCCTTTATTATATTCTGCCTTCGAATGTTATATAAACCTTTCCTTCAAAAAAGGTATTACAGCAGTCATGATAGACCTTTAATATTTCTCCACCATGAGTTAAGACATTTACCGGCGATAAAACAAGGCCTTTTGTAATAGATATTACCGAAGAAGCAACCACGCCGGTCCCGCAGGCAAGAGTTTCACCTTCAACACCCCGTTCGTAAGTCCTTACCTGAATTTTATTTTTTCCTAATATTTTTACAAAATCTGCATTTGCACCCCGGGGCTGAAATTGCTTGTGATATCTTATTTTTCTGCCAAGATTATCTACATCAATATTTTTTATATTGTTTATAAATAATACAACATGCGGAACACCGGTGTTGATGTATGATACATCCAAATTTTTTTTGTCAATTCCGATTTTTATATTTTGTTTTATATCTTTTGGGGATGGCATTTTTATTTTTATACAATAGGATTGCCACGCTCTCCGCCAGCTGGCGGATCGCTCGCAATGACATTTCATGTCATTTTTAATTTCTGCAGAAATAATGCCGGCATCGGATTCAAACGTCATCTTTTGGTGAGCAATCTTTTTAATATATGCAAATAAAGAAATACATCTTGCTCCATTACCGCAAAAAGACGCGCGCGAACCATCTGAATTATAATATATCATTTTGAAATCTGCAATTTTAGAATTTTCAACAAGCAAAATACCGTCAGCACCAATACCAAACTTTCTATGGCAGTATTTTTTAGCAAAATTTGACAGATTTTTTACAATTTTTTTTCTATTGTCCAATACAACAAAATCATTACCGCTACCCGACATTTTTGCAAAGTTTATTTTTTGCATTTTATTCCCTCTATAAATCAGAATTATAACTTTTCTTTATCCCTTATCACTTTATATTTATTATCTTCAACTATTATTTCTGCCGGACGAGGCCGCATATTATAATTTGAAGACATTGAATACCCATATGCACCTGCACATAATATCGCAAGATAATCGCCTTCTGAAGCAAGCGGCATCGAGCGGTCTTTTGCAAATACATCAGAAGATTCACAAATAGGACCAACTACATCCCAATTATGTTTCTTGCCGTTTTTCCATTTAACCGGAATTATTTCATGATATGCACCATAAATCGCAGGCCTGACTAAATCGTTCATTCCGGCATCTACTACTAAAAAATTCTTTTTTGCTGTTTTTTTAACATAAATTACTTTTGTAATCAATACGCCGGTTTCAGCAACTAAAAATCTTCCCGGTTCTAATATTATTGTATAGTTTCCGGGTAGATATTTTAAAATTGCATCTGCATAATCTACAGGATTTATCACTTTTTCATCTTTGTATTTTATTCCTAATCCGCCGCCCATATCAATGTATTTTAATTTTATTCCTGCAGATTTTAGTTTTGAAATATAACTCGACATTTTTTTTGATGCAAGTATAAACGAATCTATATCGGTTATTTGCGAGCCAATATGCGTGTGAATCCCGGCTATTTCGATATTTTTCAGCGACTTGGCCAATATATATCCATCAAATGCTTCATCAAAACATAATCCGAATTTATTATGCGAAAGCCCGGTGGTTATATGAGGATGTGTCTTTGCATCAATATCCGGATTTACTCGGAAAGCTATCCTTGCAATTTTGTTAAGCGCTTTTGCAATTTTGTCAATCCTATAAAGTTCAGGTATTGATTCAATATTAAACATCAGTATACCTGATTTTATTGCTAATTTTATTTCATCATCTCTTTTTCCTACGCCCGCAAAAACAATTTTTTTAGGATTGATGCCGGCTTTTAGCGCAAGATTTAATTCGCCGATGGAAACGATATCGCAACCGCAGCCTTTTTTAGCAAGGATTTTTAATAAATATACGTTTTCGTTTGCTTTAGTTGCATAACAAATTATGTGATTTACTTTTGAAAAAGCATTATTAATTTCATTATATTTTTCCGATAATTTGTTTTTGCTATATAAATAAAACGGTGTATCCGTTTTATTTGCTAAAATAGAAACCGGAACGCTATCAACAAATAACTGGTTGTTTTTATAACTTAGCATATAAGCTCTCCCCTTCATCCGCCTTCGCTAAATACCGCCCTGTGAATTGCCCTATTTTAGCTTCGGCGCCTGCCCACCGTAGCTTTGGCGTAGGCGGGGACTTCAGCTCCTAAACAATAAAGTTCCCTTAAGTGTAAAGTTATGGAGCTTTAATTCAAATCTTTATATAAAATAGTGGCAAGTCTTTTTGATAGTGTATTTTCGTCCTGATTAATTAATATTTCCAAATCTTTTTTTGCATCCACAGTATTTTTCATTTCTAAATATACCAATGCTTTCAAAAGATGTTCATTTGTAGATGTAAATTCTTTTAAAGCAAGATTAGGATTTTTTTTAATATTTATATATCCGTTTAAAATTTTAGATCCAGGTAAACTACCAATATATTTTTCAGCTTTATCATAATTTCCAATTAAAACATTTAAAAAAGCTATCTTAAATTTCATTTCATGCGAAGAATCCACCGAGTATATTTTTTCATACAGCAAAAGTGATTTCTGATACCTGCCTTCGGTTTCATAAGCTTCTGCAAGACCTCTAAGTGCCGTAATATTATTCTCTTCATCTTTTAACGCTCTATCATAAAATTCTTCAGATTCATTATACAGATATTTTAATTTGAAAATATTTCCAAGCCCTAAATAAATTCTTATATCCTTCGAACCAAATTCCAATGCTTTTTCGTAAGAATTTATCGCTTCTTCCTTCATATCTGCAAGCCGGTATGCTTCACCCAGTAAAAAAAGCACATTTGAATTCTTTTTTTTCAATTCTCTTGCCTTGTTGTAAAAATCAATTGCATCGCTATATTCACCGCGTATCAGATGTTCGTTTCCTTCAGAAACATAAAATTTAATTTTTTCTTTTTTTGATTTAGATTGAATACTATAAGAACTATCGGCTCTTTTTTCCGCTATTTTATCAATTTCAGAATATAAAAGGCAGGTAGCAAGGTAAAAAGGTAAAAAGGTAGAAAGTAAGAAACAAAGTATCTTTTTCATGGTTTATTTAGGACAATTTTGCTTATGTATTTTTCTAAAACTTTATCTTTGATATTATTTACTTTACTCCTCGTTGAAATCAGCCCTGCCTCAATACATTCTTCAGATCTATTAAGTTCAATATCGCTTACACTTTTTACATCGGGAATTACTGCAAAATCTGCATTGTTTAGTTGATCTTCTACCAAAAAGTTACCTTGTATATTTATTACCCTGTAAAGAGTAGTTAAAACATTTTTTACTTCAAACAACGAAAAATCCGCCTCCGGATAAACAGCAATGATAAAATCTGCTCCCAAAACTTTAGCGATATCAACCGGTAAATTATTCACGACTCCGCCATCGATAAGAAGACGATGCCTGTACTCCACGGGCTTAAAAACACCGGGGATGGTTGCAGAAACCATCATTGCAAAACCTACATCTCCGTCTTTGAAAACAATCCTTTCTCCGGTTTTTATATCACAGGCAATACAGGCGAAAGAAATATTTAGTTCGTCAAACCTTTTTTTCCCTATATGTTTTTCAAGATACACTTCTAATTTTCTATGACTAATTAGTGAATCAGCTGTTATCAAAGTAAGCATTTTGAAAAATGAGAGATTTGAAATTTTATTCCATCCAATATCACTTCCAATTTCTTCTATTTCAGATATTTCCATCCCGGAAGCATAAAGCCCGCCAATCAATGCACCGGCACTGGTTCCCACTATAATATCTATGGGAATTTTACTCTCTTCTAATGCTTTTAAAACTCCGATGTGTGCAAAGCCTCTTGCTCCGCCGCCACCCAATACAACCGCGACCCTGGGCCGATTTTTACCTAAAGATAAAAAATCTTTCCACAGAAGTTCTCTTATTAAATTGTCATTATTAGAATAAAGATTTGCCGGCGGGAAAAATAATGAGCAGTAAATAGCAAGTAATAAAATTTTTAGTTTTATATTAATAGTTTTAAATTTATTCAAAACTTCGTCCTGTGGCATTTTCTAATTCAATTTTTGCAACTACGACGTCTTTGATGGCATCTATATATTCAAGCTGTGAATCCATAACCAATTTCAAGGCTTCTATATAATCCTCATACGAAAGATTTTTTAATTCTTCTTTTTCAAAATTATTAACAGATTCCATATCCTTATTTCTTTGTTCATACTGTTTAATTGCATGTTCATAAGTAATAAATGTTTTTCTTACTTCTGCTTTTATTGAATCTGCAATATTTGCTCTGTTTATTTGTGCTTTCCGGTATTGATATTTTCTCTGTTTTATTCTTGCAAACTGGCCAAAACCGTCAAATATCGGAAGCGTCATGCTCACGGTAGCATTCCAGGATTTTTTTTCAAAAGGCCATTTTGTATCTTCAAGCTGATAGTTGCCGCCTATTGCAACAATCGGATATCTTCCTGATAGTGAAAGATTAACAGAAAGTGCATCCATCTGTTCCTGCAATTCTATTTTTTTAAGTTCTGGCCTGTATTCCATAGCCCACGCAAGACACTTATTCAAATCTGCATCTGCTTTTTTATATTCTAAATCACCTTTTATTACAAATATTGTGTTATATTCTATGCCGATAGAATCAAGAAAATCAATTTTTGCTACCTCTTGATCTTTCTCAGTTTTTTCACTAGCAGCATTTATTCTTACTAAAGTACGTTGGATTAAAAATTTGTTCTTTTTACTGATATAATTATTTTTCTTATCATTACTTAAATTAATAATATTCTTGCAAACATCTAGTTTCCTTTGTATAGCTAAAAGTTTATAAAACATTTTTTTAGAAGACGAAACCGTTTTATTTTTTACTGCCTCGTAATCGCTTTCTGCAGCCTTAAGTTCCGCTTCCGCAAATTTTTTTGTCGTTCCTAATTTCGCACCATTCCACAATATTTGAATAAGCGATAATTTCGTTGTATAATATTCTCCTATTTCATTAATATTATTTGTCTGAGGAAGAATTGTATTCCCGAGAACAGAATTTAACAGCAGTGGACTTTGTGCATCGAATTTTGAATAGTTAGTATTAAATTCGAGCTGAGGGTACATTATAGATCTTGCTTCGTTCAACCGCTGTTTAGCAATATTTATATCCTGTTCCGCAGAAAGAAGCCGCTGGCTATTTGAAATAGCAAGCCTGCTACTTTCTTGTAAAGTCAAAACCCGCTCTGTGAGCTGCTGGGCGTAAAGAATAGTAACGAGTAACGAGTAATAGGTAATGAGTAAATAGAATATAAACTTCTTCATAGGTTTTTTAACTGGGCTTTTACTGATTGTAACGATGTCCCGCCGTATGATTTTCTCTTTTCAATCGCTTTTTTATAATTTAATATTGTGTAAATAGAATTATCAAATTTTTCTGAAAACTTTTTCCATTCATCAATAGATAAATCATTAAATAATTTTTCGTTCTTAATACAGTAATTGACCACCTCTTTAACAATACCGTGGGCAGTTCTAAACGGCAAACCTTTTGAAACCAAGAAATCTGCGATATCCGTTGCAAGAATAAATCCGTTTTCACAGGCAGAAAACATTTTTTTTGAATCAATTTTAATAGAACTCGTCATTTTAGCTGAAACTTCCAGCATATTTTTTAATGTTTCAACTGAACTAAACAGCGGTTCTTTATCTTCCTGCATATCCCTGTTATAGGATAACGGCAATCCCTTCATCATAGCCAATACTGACATCAAATTACCGTATATCTTTCCGGTTTTTCCTTTTAAAAGTTCTGCAAAATCAGGATTCTTTTTTTGAGGCATAATTGAAGACCCTGTTGTAAATTCATCTGAAATTTTAACAAATCCGAATTGCTGAGATGACCAAATTATCAATTCTTCTGCAATTCTTGAAATATGCATTGAAATTATAGCGCAATCAGATAAAAATTCAATAATAAAATCCCTGTCCGAAACTGTATCAACCGAATTTTCAGAAATCTTTGAAAACCCAAGAAGTTTTGCCGCAAAATTTCTGTCTATATGAAATTCCGTACCGGCAAAAGCAGCTGCTCCTAACGGGAACACATCCGTTCTATTGTAGCAATCAAGCAATCTTTCTTTATCTCTTTTTAACATCCACGCATATGCCAAAAACCAATGACTAAAAAGCACCGGCTGAGCATTTTGCAGATGTGTAAATCCAGGCATAATAACAGATGAATTTTTCCCTGCCACATTTTTTATTGATGCAATTAAGCCGTCTATCTTTCCGGTAATTATTAAAATCTCATTTTTAAGATATAGTTTTTCATCCAAAACCACCTGGTCATTTCTGCTTCTTGCCGTATGCATCTTACCCGCAACCTCACCAATTCTCTTTTTAAGTTCATTTTCAATTGCGGTATGAATATCTTCATCATAAAACTTTATTTTTTTCATCTCAAAATCTTTCAAAATTGATGTTAATCCATTAATTATCTTTATAGATTCATTTTTAGAAATAATGCTGCACTTGGCAAGCATTTTTACATGTGCGATGCTTCCTAAAATGTCATATTTTGCTAGTTTTACATCATAATCAATCGATGAAACAAATTTTTTCAAATCCATAATAGCCTCATAGCGTGCGATAGTGGGATTGTGCGATAGAATATGCAAGAATTCCTATACCATCGCACTACCGCGCCATCGCTCTATATCACTTTCTTCTAAGGATTGCTTCCACCTTCAACGGTAATCCAAAAAGATTTATAAAACCTTCGGCGTCTTTCTGATTGTAAATATCTTCTTCTTCAAATGTAGAAAGCTTCTCCCAATAAAGCGATTTCGGCGAAACTCTTCCCATAATAATGCAATTACCTTTGTAAAGTTTTAATTTAACCAGACCTGTAACATTCTTTTGTGTTTCATTTATAAATCCGTCTATCGATTTCTTTAATTGTGACTCCCACAATCCGTAATAAACTATTTCCGCATATTTTTGTGACAAAATTTCTTTAAAATGAGCCGTCTCCCTGTCCAGGGCTAATGCTTCTATTTCTCTATGTGCGGTATAAAGTAAAACTGCAGCCGGTGACTCGTAAACACCCCTTGATTTCATACCAACTAACCTGTTTTCAACAACATCGCTTCTGCCAATTCCGTTTTTACCACCAATTTCATTAAGTTTTTCTACAATCTCAACTGAAGAATACTTTTTCCCGTTGATTTTTACCGGAATGCCCTTTTCAAAATAAATATCTATAATCGTTGGTTTGTTTGGTGCTTTTTCAGGTGAAACCGTCATCTGAAACATACTCTCATCCGGCGCATTTTCAAGATTTTCCAAAATCCCGCCTTCATAAGAAATATGCCAGATATTTGCATCAGATGAATACGGTTTTGCCTTTGAAACAGGAACCGGAATACCATGCTTTTCAGCATATTCAATCTCTTCCTGTCTCGATTTCATCTCCCATTCTCTCCAAGGCGCTATTATCTTTATTGACGGCATTAATGCCTTAAAAGTCAGTTCAAATCTTACCTGGTCATTACCTTTTCCAGTTGCACCATGAGCTACTGCGTCCGCTTTCTCTTTTTTGGCTATGCCTATAATCTTTTCAGCAATAATCGGCCTTGCTAATGAAGTTCCAAGATAATATTTTCCTTCATAGATTGCATTTGCTTTTATTGCCTGAAAAATATATTTTTCGACAAATTCCTTTCTAGCATCAATCAAATATGCTTTTGACGCACCCGTTTTTATCGCTTTTTGCTTAACTTTTGACAAATTGTCATCGGTCTGGCCTACATCAACTATGGCCGCAATAACTTCGGCATTATAGTTTTCTTTCAGCCATTTTATCATGATGGAGGTATCAAGACCTCCCGAATATGCAAGTACAATTTTCATAACTATCTCCTGATATAATGTTCATTATATCTGATTACACAGATTTCTAAAAACAATTACACAGATTTTAAAAAATGAGCCATAATCTGTGTAATCTTGTTGTTTAATCGGTGTAATCAGTGATTGTTTGATTTCCAACAATCAATTATATTAAAAAAATGAAAAAACACAACAGAAAAATTGATCCGTTCGACTCCTTTAATACGCTCCCGCCCCAAAGGGGCGAGGCTCGCCAAGGGCGGCAGGATAAATACTGAGCGACCTGTCCTTAGTCTGCCAAAGGAAGTCGAATGTATTAATTATTTTAATATTTTTTTGACTACTTTTTTAGCTTCTAAGAGTGCTTCGGCAAGAGGCGAGCGGATTGCAGGATATATCAGGGCACCGGCACGTCGGCAGGATACTTCATTAAATTGTGTTATTACCTTGCCTAAAACAATTTTTAGCGGTATATTTTCTTTAATATTAGGGAAATAAGCGATTTTATTTGTATTTGGTATCTGTTTTCTCGGTATGCCGATAATTTTTTCGGCATAATAATCTTTATCCGGGTGGTTTTCTCCGATTATTTTTTTTACAAAATAATCCGCTTTGTCTTTTTCAATATATTCTGTCTCCGGAACATACGCAGCATTACCCAGAGTTAATTCAGCATCAATTGATTCTATATCCGCATCCGCGGATAGTGCCGGTTTTTTATCTTCCAATTTAAATTCACATTTTTCTACAATTTCCTGCGTATTATTCAAAAATTCCTGAGGTATACCGGCATCCAGCATTTCTTTTTCCGATTTTAACCAAAATTGCTGTGATGCGGCTTTAAATCCTGAAATATTTTCAAATCTCGTTTTCATTACTACATCGTGTGCCAGCCAATCTTCTATTTCAAGATAGTGGACATCATTTGTAGCTATCGCTTTTATGTCATTTTTTTTTGCAAGTTCTAAAAGTCCTTTATTTGAAGTTTTTTCATCTTCTATTTCGTGATTAGCAAGTTCGACATAAAAGTCATTTTCAAATATGTTTTTGTATCTTAATAAAGTTTTTTCCGCTTCCTGCGAATTGTTTTTTATATATAACTGCGATACCTGATTAAAAAAACATGCGGTTGACGCTATTATCCCCTTATGATATTTTTCCAAAAGTTCCCAGTCAACCAAACCCCTTTTTTCATTATAATTATTTTTAAGCCAGCTTTCCGAAACTAATGAGACAAGATTTTTATAGCCAATATCATTTTTTGCAAAAAGCAATAAATGAAATCTGGTATTATCTTTTTTTTCAATATTCTTTTTTGCATCATCTACAAAATATATTTCCACGCCAAAAACCGGCTTTATTTCGTACTTTTTGCATATATCTGAAAATTCATAAAAATATGGTATTTCGCCGTGTTCAGTCATAGCAATAGCTGTTTGACCAAGCATTTTTACTTTTTTTATCCCGTCTTCAATCCGCAAAACGCTGTCAGAAAATGAACCTATAAAATGAGTATGTAAATGTGTAAACATAACTTAGAATTCAAAATGCAAAACGACATTTATGTCGTGCTGAGCATACGGCGAAGCATCTCGTAGTTAAAATCGAGATCCTTCACCTTCGGTTCAGGATGACACTTTGTGTCATTTTTAATTGCTTTTCTCTATTTCCCTGATTTTTTCCTTCAATAAGCTAGTATATGTATTATATGGTTCATTTGCAAGTGCTTTTCTAAAAAATTTCAATGCGTCTTTATTATTACCTTCGGAATTATATATCAAGCCCAGATGAACTAAAGAATAATAATCATTGCTATCTATGGAAAGTGCTTTTAAAAATTCTTCTTTTGCTAATAATATATTTTTTGTTTTTTTGTATGCAAATCCTAATTTGGAATGTGCATCGGAAAAGCCAGGGAATATTCTAACTGCTTCTTCCAATTCTGGTATTGCTTTTTTAAATTTTCCGCTCCTAACCAAAAACCATCCATTTTCTAGATGAAACCAAAAATTTTCATCAATGGAAGATGAGTTTATTACACTATTATCTTTTTTAGATTTTCTTTCTGTTTTTACCGATATTTTTTTGCCGTCTGAAGTTATCTCAATATTGCCGTTTAAATCTGTTCTATATGTTTCAATTCCCAATTGTTTTAGCTTTTCTAAGTTCATTGCAACAGGAAAACCATAATCGTTCGGATTCCCAACACTTATTACCGCAACTTGCGGACTAACCTTTTTTAGAAATCTATATGTTGAAGATGAACTGCTCCCATGATGCGGAATTTTTAGAACCGTTGATTTTATATTATTTGATAATAAAAAATCTTCTGCTTCTCTCTCTATATCACCGGTAAATAAAAATGAAACTTTTTTGTATGTTAATTTTATTACTATAGAATGGTTATTAAATGATTCTTTATCGTATAATTTTTCATTTTTAGCATTTAATATAACCGCTTTTACACCGCCCCAATTATATTCATCTCCAATTGAAACAATTTTATATTTAGCCCCGTTTTTCTTTACCGCCAATAAAAAATTGCGGTATGGCTCAGAAGGCGAAGCTATTCCCGTATCCAAAACCTCGCTAACTGTAAATTTTTTCAATATGTATTCCAATCCTCCGCAATGGTCATCATGCGGATGGGTAAGAACTATGGTATCCAATTTTTTTATTTTTTTCTTTATAAGATGCGGACAAACATTCTCTTCGCCTGCATATTCAAACCCGCCATCAATAAGAATGTTCCTGCCTAACGACGTCTGGATTAAAATAGAATCGCCAATTTGACCTACATTAATAAATGTAACAGTCAAATTGGCTGCAAATGTTTGGCTGGTAAATAGCAAAAATAATAAAATGCCTAATTTATCCAGCCTTTGTCCTATTGACCAAATCTTTCGGGTAAACGAAAATCCATAGAATATAAATTTGTGTATTAATAGCTCAATTTTCGCTACGGCACCTGCCCACCGTAGCTTTCTTGTCCTCCGAAGCCTTGGCGTAGGAGGGGATTTCAGCTTCGAAGCGTACATAAAGTCTTTATAAGTATAAATCTGTGGAGCTTCACTTTTCTGGGACATTAAATAAATCTACCTTTATATCTTTGTTTAAATTCAATTTTTTAAACATTAGGATGGTCCTCATTTTAATGGCGGGATTGTTAAAAATTAGTTCTTGAGGAAAATATATTTTTCCTAAAGCTTTATAATTACTAAAATGAACAATTGAACCGTTTAAAAATTTAATTTCTGAAATAAGACATAATTGTTTTTCAACTTTTATTTCTACAAAATTATTTTTGAAAATATATGCATCTTTATTTTCTCCGGTAAGTTTTAAATCGTTAAAATATTCCGATTCGAATATGTTAAAAATGTCTTTTACCCAGAAAAAATCGTCGGTTAAATCATATTTTGATTTATCAGGTGTAATATAGGCAATTGTTCCCTGCCTCATAAGTATAAGTCCCTGCGGTGCAGAAAATAAGCCCAGAATTTCTATACGCAATTGTTTGGGTTTTTTAAAAAAAAATGGACCGTTTACACCAAACGTTTTATTTTCATAACTAGTATTAGAACTTAAAAATCCGGAAACATCCATTATATCTTTAAAAGACCTGATAGCCTTTAATTTAACCATATCTCTTGACCAAACAATATTTTTTTTATATTTTTTTATTTTCTTTTCAATTGATTTTGTTTTTCCCAGTAAATATGCCGTCTGCCATGTGTCTACCGCCATTTGCGTATTTCCAAGCGCGAGATAACAATCACCCAGATGATCAAGTATTGTTGAATCATCAGCTTTATCGGATGCTTTTTTTAATACCTCTAAAGCTTCGTTATATTTTTGTCTACGATAATAAATCCATCCAAGTGAATCGATATAGGCGGGGTTTTCCGGATCTATGGAAAGTGCTTTTTTTACATAATCTTCCGCATCGTTCAGTTTTACATTTTTGTCAGCCCATGAATATCCAAGATAGTTATAAGCCTGTGCGGTTGTAGAATCAATTTTAATTACTTTAAAAAATTCTTCTTCAGATTCTGTTGACTTTTTCAAATTATCATAAACAACACCAAGCTCAAAATGATATTTTGGATTATTCGGCTCGAGTTCAATCGCTTTTTTAAGATATTTTTCGGACTTTTTATATTTAGCTTGGGATTCATAATTTAATCCCAAGAAAAAATATATATCAGGTATATTTGTTCCTAAATCAACGGACTTCTCAAACGATTTTATAGCTTGTTTTTCGTTTCCCTGAATCATATAAACATAACCTCGCTGAATATATGGTTCAGTCATTTTTTTGTCTATATTAATTGACTTATCAAAATAACCTATTGCAAGGTTATAATTTTTTTCTTCAATGGCAATTAATCCTAGATAGTAGTTTATCCAAGGATTTTTTGGAAATGTCTGTGCTGACTTTAACAAATTTTCTTTTGCCTTAGGATAATCTTTTTCCAAAAGACATAGTCCTGCAATTTTAATAACTAATTCGGAATCGTCCGGAAAAACTTTTAAAAGTTTATCATATAATTCAATAGCTTTCTTATATTCTTTTCCATTTTCGTATAAATTTGCAAGTGCAATCATCGGAGCAGTAGAATTAGGGTCAGCTTCATTTGCTTTTTTTAAATATGATTCCGCCTTGGACAATTGATTTAATTTTTGATACAAAATCCCTATGCTTACATTGACTTCAATCTCATCCGGATATAATTGTGCGTATTTTTCAAAGTATGAAATAGCCTTTTCCGGTTTACCTATTTGTGCATATAAAATACCTAAATTATAAAGTGCCTGCTTATTGTTGGGCTCAGTTGAGAGTAATGTTTCATATGCGGATATCGCTTCTTCAGGTTTTTTCTGATAAATTGATACCTCTGCCATAAGCTCTGTAATTTCTTTATCTCCGGGCTGTATCTTCGACATTTCGGTTATTTCCTTGGAAGCAGAATTAATATCACCGGTCAATAAATAAAGACTTACCAGTTTTTTCTTTATGTATATTGATTTGGTATCGTAAGAAGCTGATTTTTTGTATTCTTCAATTGCTTTTGTTAACTCACCTTTCATTTCTGCAATGTTGCCTAGTGTGTAGTAATAATATGCATCCGGCTGAGAAGCACAAAAAAGACAGGTAAGGAGTAGAAGGTAAAAAGGTAGTAAGATAAGCAATACTTTAATTTTCATAAAGATCTCTCCATTACAATTGCGTTTTCCGAATTTGAATAATATTTTTTTCTAATATAAGTTTCTTTAAATCCGTGTTTTTTGTAAAATAATATTGCAGGTAAATTATTTTCTCTTACTTCTAGTAACATTTTTTTTATTTCTAACGATTTAGAAATACCTATCGCAAAATTCAACATTTTTTCACCGATACCCAGCTTTCTATAATCTTTAGAAACTGTAATATTAGTTAAATATGCTTCATCAATTACATGCCAGAATATTATATAAGAAACAATTTCAGATTTTATATTTCCGATAAAAAAATTCGAATAGTCCAGCTTTAACTCATTTTCGAACATTTTTCTTGACCAAGGATCCGGATGCGATTCTTGTTCAATTTTCAGTATATAATCGATATCTTCTAAACAAATTTCACGAATTTTAAAATTACTTTCTATATCCAAATTTTTCTTCTGCAAAGGCTCTCCTTATATATAAAGGAAAAACATTTTTATAGTTGTCTTTGATAACTTTTATTGTTTTCGCACCCGCCAACATTCCTACTGCTGATGATGTCAATCGTGTTTCAATGCATGCTTTTTTCAAATTAAGTTTTTCGCAGATTTCTTTGTTCCCTGTTATAACACAATTTTTACGGGATCTTTTTTTTAGTTCTTCGATTTTCATTATTTGATATTCGGTTTCCTTTTTAAGCCCGCTATATCTTGCTGTATATACTTCGTCACGAAGTGCATCTATCACCGGATAAATTTTCTTATATTCGTTTAGATGCATAGAATTGAATTTATATACAAGACAATCCAGGCTTGAAACTCCGATAACAGGGATTTTTAAAAACTGTCCGTATGTTCTTGCAAAAGAAACACCTATTCTTATTCCTGTGAAAGAACCTGGCCCTATATCCACAGCAACACAATCAATTTTTTCATCCTTCAAAACCTTTTTTACAATTTCGAATATTTTTGAAGAAGATTTTTTGGGAAGCAAAATATTTTTTTCTGATATAATTTTATTATCAAAAATTAGTGCTGCTCCACAAACTTCACTTGATGTTTCAATAGCGAGTATTTTCATAATAATTCAATTAAAAGTGTAAAAACTTGTCCCGCCGCCTATGGCGAGCCTCTCGCCCCTTTGGGGCGGGAGCCTTTTGAAAAATGCCGCGGGATTAAAAATGTAGGAATAAAACCTTACTTTTTCATTTTTCTGCCGAAGACTCAATACCATACAACGATTTTAAAAATTTATTGCAGAGATTATTATTTTTTCAAACAACTTCAAAATTAAAAAAATTGAACAAATTGAAATAATAACACCAAAATTAAAACTCCACGGAATAAAAGTAAAAATAATTTTTTGTTTTTCCGAAGAAACTTGTATTTCTCTTACACCCTCAAATTTGTTAATAATTTCTTCTTTGCCGTCTTTATAAGCATGCCAACCC
Organism: Elusimicrobia bacterium RIFOXYD2_FULL_34_15; assembly: GCA_001800605.1. GTDB lineage: Bacteria > Elusimicrobiota > UBA8919 > UBA8919 > UBA8919 > UBA9627. The sequence continues at coordinate 22,677 of MGVS01000069.1, read as the reverse complement.
GGATAGTAAAAATCACAAAGAATTAAATTTCCGCCCTTTCCTTTTTCTTTATCAATTACAATTTTTGTTGTTTTATATTGTTTTATATTTACAGGCACGACTTCTGATTTTCTATCTAATATAACAAATGCTCTGGAATAAAACTTATTTTTTCTATAAATTCTCAAATCCGGCAAATAACCGTCAAAATTTATTTTTTTTATTAATACTTCATTTTTTAATTCTGCGGATGAAACTATGTACTTAACATTAGTATAGTCCGTTTTAATTTCCGGAACAAGCGGAGAATAAGCATTTATTGAAGATATATTATAAATCATATTCAAATTAGGCGGTAAATAATTTCTGTACATTAACTGAACTTTTTCTTTTAATTCCGGAATTGTTGAAAAATAATAAGAATATAACCATGCTTTTAATTTATCGTCATTAACAGAAATCCTGAATAAATTTGCATCATTCTTAAAAAATTCAACAACTTTCGGTTTTGACAAATATTTCTTATTTATAACATTATTGTATCCAAAAGAAAAATTTACTAATTCAATTAAAACTACTAAAAAAACTATCATTTTGAACCTTTTTAATTCTTGGTAACCCATTGCCGCAATAAAAGCAAACGATAAAACAACAAAGACAAGCATTCTTTGCGGCAACCGAAAATACCGCATTCCGGGCAATATTAACAAAAAACTATATATTTGTTTAAAATATAAAATAAAAAGCATTATCAAACAAGATAAAATCAAAAAATATTTTATATTTTTATTTTTAAAATTCTTTACTATTCCATAAATCAAAAGAAGCAGTGCCATTATACCGATAAATGCGACATTTTCTCCAAAAATACTATCTTTTCTTATATAGTTGCCTAAAGTTGGATTACCGAAAATATATGGATTAATAAAAAGTAATATATCTTTAAAAAAATAGCCCCAGCTATTTACCTGCGATTTAACAATACCTCCGGCTCTCGCTGAATATGGGATTAACTCAATAGTTGGTATTATTTGGCATACTGCTAAAATAAGAGATAAAATTGCTGCAATAAAAAAATTACCAATTGTTTTAATATTTTTAGTATTTAAAATTAACCATATAAACCCGGTAATCATTGAATAATATGCGATCTGAGGAAAACCGGATAAAAACTGCATTGCAAAAATCAATCCAAGAATTATCCAGTACTTTTGTTTATTTATTTTATGTGTGAACAAAAATACCAAAGGTATCCATGTTGCAGAATTCAAAAGATTGATATGTTCATTATGAACAGCAAAAAAACCTGAGAAAGAAAATACTATTGAAAATAATAGAGCCGATGTTTTTTTTAAACCGGTTGATTTTGCAAATAAGTAACTAAATAAACCTGTGAGAAAAACACTTAAAATAAAAACATAGTTATACGCAACCCATGAAGGAAATATTGCAAAGAGAATATTTAACGGATAAAAATAACCGCCCTGTCCTTCGGCATGCAGCGGAAATCCCAAAAACATGTCAGGTGCCCATAAAGGGAATTGCCCGCTCCTTATTGATTGAGCAAAAAAATTACGAAACGGCAAATACATCGACTGAATATCGCTAATACCGGCAAAATGCGCTGCAAATAAACCCGAAAGAAAAATTACTTTAAAATATATTATAAAAATAACTGATATCAGAATTATTAATATCGCTGCCATTTTATATACCTTTCATTTTCGCTCTTAATTTCTATTTTTATTTCTATTCTTTTTTTTGGAAGATTCTTTTTTTCCAGTTTATCAGCCCATTCTATAATTGTTATGCCTTCGTCATAAATATAATCATCGAGCCCTAATTCATCGATTTCTTTTACTGAATTTAGCCGGTATAAATCTATATGATATACAGGATACTTTCCATTATATTGATTGACAATTTTATAAGAAGGACTATTGACAAAATCTTTGACTTTTAAACCTTTACATATGCTCTGAGCTAAAACTGTTTTTCCGGCACCAAGCGGCCCGATAAGACATATGATATCCCTGTTTTTAATATTTTTTGCAATTGCCAGGCCTATTTTTATTGTATTTTCTGCACTTTTAGAAATAAAAGTTTTCATTTTCTTGTATAAACATACAGATTATCGTGCCACTGACCAAAATTTTCGAATTGTTTAGTAAAAATAAAACCGTTTTCTCTTATTGCCTCTAATATATTTTTTTTATCTGTTCCAAATTGGTGTAAATCAAAATCTCCAAGAGCTAATAATTTAATTTTATTGTCATTAATATAAGTTAAAAATATATCGTCGTTAACTAAATGATAAATTTTACACTTTGCAGTATCGAAACCTTTTTTGTATGAAAAACAATCATTTGTAAATTCTATAGGAATATTGCGATTCGCCTGTGTTGCCAATAAAGTATTAAATGTTAATATAGTATCTGATTTATCAGTTTTTTCATCCACATACATAGCAGCCAATTTTATTTTATCAACCGGATTTTCGTTTTGAAAAAGACTGCTTTTTTTAACTAAAACTGCCTGCTCTACAAAATTTAATATTAATATAAAAATTAATCCGTAAAGTCCTATTTTCCTAATTTGGAATAATTCGTTATAAAAATATCCTATGATTATAAAAAGTACCGGAATATTTAATACATTGTAATGAGTTCCTCTATTACTAATTGGCAAAAGATGAACAATCATAAGGATAAAAAAAATCAAAAATAAAAAAATTATCTCTTTTTTGTACCCAATTCTTTTTTTTATTATAAATAAAATACTTAATATTAATGTACAAGTTAATAAAATTGAATAATCTTTTAAATTAACAATTAAGGTATCTAACATTATTAAAATTCTTGTTGGTAAATTAACAAAATTGGTATGTGCAGTAATTATATCATAAATAAATGTATCGTAAGATTTTAGAATGAACGGAATAAAAAAGACCGAGTAAATTAAAATTGTAATTATCAATACTCTTAGCAGTAACTTTTTTTTGTCACTACTCTTTGATATAAAATAAAATATAAATAAAGGAACAATGCTTATAATACTTAAACGTATTAATGATGCTATAATAATGAGAGTGCAGGATAATATGGGTTTATATTTGTATATTGCAAAATAAATTGAAAGAGAAAGAAATAAAAACGCTATTGCATAGGTTGTTACAACTACATAATGCGCTAATACATAAACTGATGTTAGGTTAAATAAATAATATATTGTTTCTGTTTTCGTATTTCCAATATTCCTTGCAACTCTCCCTAATAACAAAATTCCAATAAAACTACAGATTGCCACTACTATCCTATTTATATATAAATCTTGTGTAAAGATTCTGCTCATCAGTCCAAGTATTAATGCATACATCTGGCCTTGGGGATGTAAAAAATCTATATACGGGAGTTTACCTTTAGCTACCAACTTCCCAATATATAGATATATACCTTCATCAATAACGACATCCCTGTAAAAAACCAATATTATTAATATTACAAATAAAAATATCAATATTATATTATTAGAAAATTTTTTAATTAAATAGTTATTTTCTGAAAATTTCATTAAATTTCCAATTGAAATTTTTGATTGAAGTAAAATAAACCGCTAATAATACAAACATTAGAGAATTATACCCGTATTTTAGAGATATATATTCCAGGCATCCGCCCAACATTGCACCAATCAAATTAGAACCAAATGCAACCGGAGAATCCTTTGTTTGAGAAAATGAATAAGAAAATATTGCTCCTGAAAAAAATACCGGCAAAAACATTAGAAAAGAAGATAACAAAACCATCAAATAATTCGGGAAAGTTAGAAATATTTTTAATGGAATAATAATATTTAATAAAATACTTATAAAAAGCAAAATATAATACTTTTTAATATTTATTTGTCTCTGAACCTTAATAAAATATGCTGATGTAAATGTAACCAGTAAAGCAAAAGTTATCACAATCGCATTTACAAACCATGTTGAGCCTAATAAAAGCGCCATACGTATTATTGCAGAAGTTTCCAAAATCATAAAACCGCAGCCGAGGAAAAAGAAGTGATTATTTATTTCCCGGGAAGTATCGGAGAAAATTAATATTAAAAACACGGTAAATATTAATATCAATAAAATTGAAATTAGATAATGCGTTGGTAACGCCGGTTTTTCCATATATAAAAACGGCCAATTATCATTGGTGGATTTTATTTCGGTATTTGTTAACTTTGTCATTAACATTTCCTTTCCGGTAAAAATCTCTGCTGTTCTAGGAAATGTCATGTTTTTTATTCCAGGCCCGTTAAATATAACTGCAAAATGTTCAATTTCCGGCTCATCATAAACTACTGAGTTTGTACCAAATACTTCTTCGAGCATTTTCGAAATTCTTTCAACTACCCACAATTTTCTAAATTGATTGTAAATAACAACCGTCCCGTCATCTTTCAAATGTTTTTTTACATCTTCAAAAGAATCTTTTGTAAAAACAAAATTTTCAAGCCGCACGGAAGAAAATTGCGAGAAAACAGTCAATGAATCAAGTAATGCGAATATTATTAAATCATATTTTTCATTTGATTTTTTTAGAAAAGAACGCGCATCATCATTAAAAATTCGTACATTTTTATTATTGTACGGGCTGTTTGGATGTGAAATTTTTCCTATTTTTAATATTACCGGATCTATTTCGACAGCATCAATATTTTCAATATTATTTTTTATTGCAACAGCAACATCATTACCGGTACCGGCTCCTAATATGAGAACTTTTTTAGGATTCTTTTTCATTTTATAAGGAAATTCATATGGTTTAATACTTTCTTTATTTATATCTAACATCTTTTGATGCGGGACGCCATTTACTATAATCATTCTATTTATCGTGTCAATTCTATAATAAGGAGAAAATACCGCATTATTACTAATAAAGTAAATAAATATTAGCGAAACAATTAAAATAAAAATATTGAAAGCAAAGAGTGATTTTTTATAAAAATAAGGTATTAAACAAATAAAAGAAATAAAAAACCATACCAACGGCGGGCTATTAAAAAAAGAAATTACTCCAAAAACTATTACACCTAAGATAGATCCTAAAACATTAGTTAAATATGCCTTGAGCGGCTCCATTACGGTAAAAGCCCGCCCCATCTCCTGCCCGATTGAAATAAATATAAAAGTTGTAAATAAAAAAATTATCGGTAAAAACCACCATGCACTTACATTATAAAGAGGAATTCCTTTGGCAAAACCACCGGAAGTAAAATAAACATTAACACTAGATTCAACAGTAACCCTAATGATAACTTTCCAAAAAATTACACAAATTATTAAAAATATTGCAGGAAAATAAATAATAAAATCATTTTTTTTATTTTCTATCATTAAACCTACGCCTAAACCTAAAAAACAGGCAAGTAAAACAAAATTTGAAAAATATGAAAGCATAATAACATTGGAATTGAACCATCTTATACAGGTTACCTGAAGAAAAAGTGCAATAAAACTTATTAAAAATAGTTTTAAATATTTTGTTGTCATTTTATTTTATAAATCCTAAATTTTTCAATAGGCATCTTTGAAAAAGAATATGGTAATAGCCCGTACATATTTAAATGAAAACCCGCTTGTGAATTTGGATCCATACTTCTAAACGGATTTTTTGCGTGAATATTTATTTCATCAATTAATTTCAATTTTTTTATAACATCTTGGTTAATTTTTTGCGGGACAGGTAAAACGGGAACAACTATAATAGACCCTCTCAAATATTTATTATTATTTGAATCAATCGCTATAAAGCCGTTATTTTCCATGTAATATTGAAAACCCAAATGCCCGGTGAAATAAACGTTTTCTTTATTATAATTTTCAGTGACATATCTTGAAAAATCCCTATATGAATTCGCCAATATATAATCAGAATTTGAAATGCACAATGAGATTATTAATCCGGAAATTATAGAAAATGACAGAAATATTTTTCTATATACAACCTTTTCAGAAATTTTAACAAACAAAATTATCGCCGGCACCAGTAATGGCAAAAGATACCTTACCGCCACGATAGCCGAAACTGAAACAAAAAATATTAAATATAAAAAAAACCAGCTTAAAAGAAAAATTACATCTTTATCAAAATTAGTTTCTTTAAGATAATTAAAAAATATCATAATTAATAATATTGCTGAACAAATAAAAATTCCGAATAAAAAACTTTGTAATATTTTATAACCTAGTAAATTAAATAAAAGATTAATTGCTAAAAAACTTAGTAAAAAAATCCATAAATTATATTTGCTCTTATTAAAACTTGCCCACATTATACTTATTGGAAAAATAAATGCTCCCCCAATATAAGTAAATATAGGTATCTCTTTAACTAATCCAAATGATAATCCTACTTGTAAAGATTTTTTTAAAATTTGAATTTCATTGTAAACCAATTTATTATGTATTATCCAAACTAATAAAAAAAGAATCGGCACTGCAAAGAATATAATATTTTCTTTTAGTTTTTTATTCAATAATAACCATACAAAGATAATAGGAAGATTTAAAATTGCAGCAAATTTGACTAATATTGCAAAACCCAATAGAATCCAGCCAAAATACTTTTGCCGGAAAACAAAAAGTATTCCCCAGACAGAGAATGCCATTAATGGAACATCCAGCATAATATCGGTAGCGTTAACAAAAAAAGCGGGACTTGCAATTAATAGAAGTGCTGAAAAAAATGGATCTATTTTTAATTCATCCGATAAAAAATATATACCAGAAACACAAAAAATCGTGAAACATAAAAATAAAAGATGAAATATTTTTTCATTTTCTCCAAATATTTTAATTATACCTGCAATAAAATATGATATTAGTGGCGGGTTATTAGCGACATCCCATGCAAAATAATTCTTATTGGCGCAATTTAACTGAAAACTAAAGGGTTTGATCGGTTCTTTTAATATTTGCCTTGCTGTATAGATATAAAATATAGAATCCGAAGATATTGCTTTATTTATAAATGGAAAAAAAAGTGTAAATGTTAAAATACATAAAAGAGCTATTTTCGAGAAATTACTTTTTAAAATGGTCATATCCATTATTATTAAGATTCAATTTTTTACCGTTTTTATCCAAATATATAATTTCTCTTTTCCGGATTATTTTTCCAACCGGATAAAACCTCTTTTCAAAAAACTTTTTCCTGTTAGTCGGAACGGTAAATAATAATTCGTATTCTTCACCGCCAAAAAGAACAAATTTATTTAGAGATAAGTTATTAAGTGAACACAATTTAGTCAAAGTGGAAGAAACCGGAATTTTATTTGTATAAATCTCACAACCAACTTTAGATTCTTCGCAAATAAGTCTTATTGATTTATCAAATCCATCTGACGAATCAATCATTGATGTTGCCAACATTGATTTTGCAATAAAAATACCTTCTTTAATTTTTGGGTAGGGTTTTAAATGTTTTTTCTTTATTTTTTCCCAGCCGGAAATATTTTTTTGAAACAAAAAAAGGCCGGCAGCCGGATCTCCGAAAGTACCTGTTGTAAAGATTGTATCCCCGGCCTTAGCGCCGCTCCTTAATATGCCATTACCATAGACTGTCTTACCTATAACTGTAATTGAGACTACTATATTATCCGGAGATTTAACTGTATCCCCTCCGATAATCTTAACATTAAATTCTGCAGCAAGGGTTGTAATTCCATTATAAAGATTATCAATGTCTTGTACTTCTATATTTGAAGGAAAACCCACGGTTACAAGACAGTAAAGAGGCAATCCACCAACCGCAGCAATATCGGAAAGATTGGCAACAAGTGATTTATATCCTATGTCAAAAAAGTTAAAATATTTTCTTGAAAAATGAATATTTTCTATTAATGTATCAGTTGTAAAAAGAAAATTTTTTACTTTGTTACTTTTAACAATAGCACAATCATCACCTATGCCAACTACTACTCCGGAACCACTACTTGTTTTCTTAACTTTTTTTCTAATTCTTTCGATTAATCCAAATTCGCCGAGATTAGATATCTTCAATTATTTTTTTCCTCTGTTTTCGCTCTATCTCTTATTGCCGATATACCGGCTATAATTGCGAGTATTCCGCCCAAAACAAGTCCGGAAGATATCATACCTTTAAGAAAAACCAAGAAATCATCCCACATATAAAGCGGAAGTCCGGGTATAATTTTCGCACCAAATAAAAAGATTATACCTACAACCAATGTGATAAGACCGCCTATAACTGCCAACATTTTACCTCACCTCCTTGTTTAATATTCCGTTAAACAATAAGCTGCTTAGTCTTTGTAATTACTTTCTTATGCCAAGTTAATTTGCAACATCCTTTAATGGACTGAATTATTAATCTGAAAATTTTCCAAATTACCGTTAATTTCTAAACTTACTTTATCATCACTAAAAGCAGTAATTTTTCTTTTATACAAATTAGATAAAAATATTTTATTAAATAATATTCTATCACCTTTGATATTTATGTTAAAGTTTAAATTCTTAAAATTAAGCATATTTTTCAATTCCCCGGTTAAAAAAACTTCCTTTTTATCTTCTTTTAAAATCGCTTCTTTTATATTTACTAAATCATCTTTATAATTATATTCTGCTTTTATATCAAAACTTGCATTTTCGGCAAAAAAAGACATTTCAATAGGGAATGTATTGCTTAAAGAAGCGTTTTTTATATCCAGGCTTAGCTTTTCAATTCTTAAATTAGTAAAATATATCTTGCCGTTTTTAAGGCCTAAATTGCTTATTATAATTGCATATTCAGTTTTAAATTTTTTTTTGAATGAAAGATTTTCTATTTTATCAGTAAATTCCAATATTGGATTGATAATTACTATTTTATTTAAAGCCACCTGTTTTCGCGGAAACGGAAATAAATTAGGTGATAACTTTACTTTTTCAATATTCCATTTAGAATGATTATCGAAAAAAATATTTATATTGTTTAAAGTTATTCCTCCAAAATCCAAAGAGATAGATTTAATTTCAGATTTCCCTCCTGTAAATTTAGAAATTCTCCATTGAACAATATTTTTCATCCATTTTCTCGGAAAAGCAGTTTTCAACAGAACCATTGACATGATGGATAAAAAGCATAAAATTACAAAGAGCGATAAAAGAATCTTTTTAATGCCTGCCATTATTTTTTCAATATTATAATTTCTACGCGCCTATTTTGTTCACGCCCAGCAGCTGTCTTATTGTCTGCCATTGGTTTTTCTTCACCATAACCTATAGCAGATAACCGTTTTGAGTCTACGCTATACTTAGAAACCAGCATATCATAAACAGATTGTGCTCTTTTTTCAGAAAGTCTCTTATTATAAGCATCACTGCCGTAGCTATCAGTGTGCCCTTCAATTAAAATGTTATTATCAGGATATTCCTGCATTAATTTTACAACCTCGTTCAGCATATCAAATGCTCCCGGTTTCAGTTCAGATTTTCCAGAGTCAAAGAGAACTGAAGATGCGAGATTAACAACCAATCCTCTTTTTTCTTCTTTAACAGAAATTTTCTTTTCTTCTACAACAACCTTCTCGGGTATATTCACATCAATATCAATCAGGTCGGCAACAGCCTTATTACCAACAGTATCAAATACTGTAAATTTTACTTTATATTTGCCATTTGGAACTACATTTTTATAATAATCATCTTTTCCGTCCCAAACAAATTCTTTTTGTATTGAAGAGGTTCCTTTCAAAGAAATTACCGCAATACTTTTTGAATTTTCAATTGCCGCTTCCCAGACTGAAAAACCTATAGGATCGTCTGCAACAAAAGAAATGGTGCATGAATCATCAATACCATCACCATTTGGTGATATTCCCGGAGTAGATACTGAAATCCCAACAAAAGGAGGCATAGTATCAACAGTAATCCACACTTCGTTTGAACGGGCAGGATATTTGCCATCTACATTCAAAACACATACATATTTACCATCTACAACAACAGCATTTTTTTCATCGGTTCCATCCCACTCGAGAACAGCAGGAATAATTTCTTCACCTGATAATGTTTTTATCGGTACACCTAAATCATTTTTTATTTCAAGCGTCCATTTTTTTATTTTTCCAGTATCTATTGTCATAATAAATCTAGTTTTTTCATAAAGCCCGTCATGATTTGGAGAAATCGCTTTAGGGATTGAGTCTAAATTAACCGTACCTTCTTTTCTTGCATAACACAGACCTAATAACTGCAAAAATAATGCCGCGATAATCAAAACTTTTTTCATAAACCCTCCAGATAAAATTAAATATGTAATTTTGTCTTAACTACTGAAAATAGATAATAGAACATTAGACCGAATCGAAAATTTGTCCTTATCTATTTTCTAATCTCTATTTTCGATTCTCTGAGTTTTCGCCGTAAGCGAAAACTCAGGAGAGGGAGAGATTCGAACTCTCGTCCCGATAAATCGGGAACGGGTTTTCGAGACCCGCGCCTTCAGCCACTCGGCCACCTCTCCATTAAAACCAGTAATTAGTAGTTAGTAATTTGTAATTGGTGCGAGGATACATATTTACTAGAACGAAAAACTTTCCTTGACTACTAATTACCTGCCGGTAAGCAGGCTCACACTAACTACAAGTATTAATTTTCACAAAACTAAGATTTTAAGTAATTAATAATCTAGCGATTTTGCTCGTTACCCATTACTCATTACCCGTTACTATGTTTTCAGATTTTAATACATATTTTCTGTATTGTCAACAGTGGTTTTCCATCTTTTATGAAACCAAAACCAGTGATCAGGATATTTTTTTATAAAACCTTCCAGAATCTGAGTATATTTCAATGTAAGTAATTCAATGTCTTTCTCATTATTACCGCTTTTTTTAAAATCGACTGCAACGAATTTTATTTTATGTTTAATTTTAGAGGGTTGTCTTATACAAAAACCCATTACTATCGGTACATCAGTATGCAGTGCAAAAACAGCCGGGCCCTTAGGAGTAGAAGCCGGTTTATTAAAAAAATTAACGAAAACACCGTCTCTTCTACCGGCATCCTGATCTGATAACATAGCAACAAATTCGCCCTTTTTTAAAGCCCTGATTACACTTTTTAATGCCATTTTAAGAGGTATAATACCTACATTTTTAAGTTTTCTGTAGAAATTTAAAAGATTATCTACATATATATTATGTTGTTTGCCAACCAAAAAATTTATTGGATAACCTTTTTTACGGACTACCGCTCCCATCAATTCCCACGACCCAAAATGCCCCGCTATTAAAACCATGCCTTCCTTGTTATTTAAAGAATGCTCCAGACATTCGAGTCCTTCAAATTCTATATTTTTAGAAAAATCCCTCAATCTTAATTTTGGAAATGATAATAATTCTATCATTGACATAGCAAAGTTTTTATATGTTGTTTCAGCAATATTAAATATTTCCAAATTTGTTTTTTTGGGAAATGCTAACCTAAGATTTTTTATCACAACTTCTCTTCTTATTTTTAAAATATGGAACGCGATACTGCCTAATCGCCTCCCTGCCCAGAGTGAAAATTTCAAAGGCAAAAGTAAAATAAAAAAATTAGTTACAAGCAAAGCAGAAAACTCCGCGGTGTGTTTAATATTCCTTATTGTGAATATTGCAACCTTTTCTCCGGATTTTCTTAAATCATCTAATTTATTTAATTTGATTTCCATAATTTTTATCTTTTACTTATTACCCATTACCCAGCCTGTCCTGAGCTTGTCGAAGGATTACTCGTTACTCATTACCCGTTACCCGTTACTATTTTTTCATTCTCTCATTTTTTTCAGCATGTAAACTGCCTGCAAATTTTTGGGTTCCAGTTGCAATACTTTTTCAAATTCGGCTACACTTTCCTTTAATTTACCATCATAATAATATGCAATCCCGAGATTCAGATGTGCATCAATCAGCTTTGGATTTACATTGATTGCCCTAATATAATTTTCTTTTGCCATAGCTCTATTTCCGATTGTAAAATAAATATTTCCTAAGTTATTATATGCACCGCCATTTTCAATTGCAGGATTAATATCTGCGGCTTTTGAAAAATACTCTATCGCTTTTTGAATCGCTTCTTTATTTGTTTTGATTTCATTCGCCCACAAATACCCTAATTTAAAATATAACTGCGCATCTCCAGGATTAGAATCTATCATTTTCTGAACAATTTTTTTCTGATCATCTGAATTTAATATTTTTGTATTCAGAAAATCTTTGCTTCTGAAAACCAGATTCCAGCTCCTGTATTGCTTTACAACCATATTATATTCTAAAAAAATTATACCGGCTATCAGAATTACCGCAAAAAAATATTTTTGATTTTTATTTATATTGATATTGACTTCATAATTATCCGGAAGTGATGAGGTTATGCCAATTACTGTAAATAAATAGAATGAAGAAATTGTGAACCTCATATCTACAGAAAACAAATTCTGAACTAAAATTCCGCACACGGAAGCCAATCCGACATTTTGCAGTAGAATCTTATTTTTGTCATTTATATTCTTTTTAAATTTATTTAATTGCAGAAAATAAATTATAATAATCCACAGAAATATTCCAAATCCTATTATACCGGTTTCTGCTAAAATCTGAACGAATTCTGAATGCGCATCATTAACAATATTCTGCATCTGAGGCCAAATCTTCTTAAGCTCTTCAGAAGCATAATTCGGAAAATTTATATGGAAGGTTCCTAATCCAACGCCAAGCAGCGGATTGCGTGAAACCATTTTTAATGAATCTCTCCATATAAGCAGATGCGCCTGCTGTCTTGTCCAAACATTTTTTGTTTTATAAATAAATCCGGCTGTAATAATAGAGAAAACTATTATAAAAAATATTTTTTGTTTTTTAGTTTTTAAAAGATTAAAAATTAAAACCAAACTTGAAACACCCAAGCCTACCCACCCGGCACGGCTCTTTGTAAAAAATAAAGCAATTAAAAATGCTAAAGAAATAATAAACCAAAAGAATCTATTTAAAAAATTACTACTTAATGTAATTTTATAAATTATAAACGGAAATGAAACAACCAAAAACGATGCGAAAAATATCGGATTTCCAAACGTAGAAAAAATTCTATCCACTTTCGGAGTTGTTATTATCCAAAATCCGCCATAGTGCGTCATTAACCCATAAATTACAGATAAAAAACCGCCAATTAACCAAAACCTGATTAATATTTCCTTCCGGCCATTTTTCAGTATGATATTAGAAAAAACAAAAAAACTCAAAAAACAGATTATTACTCTATATAATTCCAATTCAGCAATATGTAAATTGGAAGAAATAATATACAAAAATATTGAGAATATTAGCCAGATTAAAATCGGTTTGTTTAATTCGGAATTTTTAATATAGATTCTTTCAGAATTAATTTTATTAAAAATCCAGGTAATCAAAATTATAAAAAGACCGCTTTCTAAAACCCACAATTTCCATCTTGTTATTTTTTCGTCCGGAATAAGCGGAAGTAAAAAAAGAAAGAATCCGGTAATAAAAAAAATAACTTTTGGCAGACTATCTGAGCTTACATTTTCTTTCATTTTTTGCTTAAAAATACTAATTTAAATTATTTGTCTGATTTTGCTTTGTTACATCTTTTTATTATACTTTCAACGCGCGCAGCAAGCTCCAATGGATCAAAAGGTTTTGTTATGTAATCATCTGCCCCTAATTTCAATCCTGTTATTTTATCTTTTATCTGAGATTGCGCAGTCAACATAACTATAGGGATTGTTTTTGTTGAAGGCGTTTCTCTTAGTTTTTCACATACCTCATATCCATTCATTCTCGGCATCATTACATCAAGTACCACCAAATCGGGCTTTTCTTTTACAATAGCTTCATAAGCATCAAAACCATTATTATAACCAATAATGCTGTGCCCGTCATTTTCAAGAGCTGTTTTTATTAATTCCAAAATCTCTATATCGTCATCAGCAATAATTATTTTCGCCATTTAGCAATTCCTCAACCCGTAACTGTAACAATAGATATCACCAACAATGCAGAAATCGTAATAATAGATATTACAATACCAACTGGTGTCAGAAAAAAACTTTTTCTAATTTGTTGTTTTACACCCTCTTGGGTCTGAAATACTTTTAATGCGATTGTCGTGGTGTTTCCAAATCTGTCACTTGAATTAACTTTAATTGTATTTTCCCCTTTTAATAAAGGTATTTCTGTTGAAAATTTACCATATTTATCTGTTGATATATAACTTCCATTAATATTAACAATTGATTGTTCTTCGGTGTTACCGCTGACTTTTATATTCTTATCACTGTATCTTACATTATTTATTGGTTCTTCGATCGTTAAAACCGGCGGTGTTTTGTCCACAAGTATTTCTTTTGATGATGAGATAATCCCTTCGGCACTTGAAGAATCAAGATAAGAAACACGCCAAAAATATCTTCCATCCGGCACATCGGTTTTTTTTATATCAAATTTTTCGTAAATAGGTCTGACAGAATCAAAAACCATATTGTCAAATTCTTTATCCTTTGCAATCTGTATGTGATAATGTGTAATATCAAGCCATCCTGATGATGCTTTGGATTTGGATAATTCTCCTCCGACATTTATCTCGTTTACGTTTTCTATTTTCATTTTTCCTATTTTTGGTTTTTCTATATCCGCGTTCCCCATGCTTCCGGTTTTTTGTTTTTCATCCAGCAATTCCATGCTTGGCGGAAGCAGTCTTGGTTCTACGGGAGGTAAATTTATTTTTACCTCAGTTGAATATCCTTCCGGAACCGTAACGGTTTTATTTTTAGCGGTAACATCTACAGCTCCTTTATAAACAGCAACTATTGTTGATTGGTCTTCTTTAACCTTAGTTTTATAATCAGAGATTGGCGTCTTGGGAGTTATTTTCGGCATAATAAAAGCTGTCGGAGTTCTGATAGGAATATTTGAAGCTCTGATTTCGCCTGATAAAAGTCTTGTCTCGTCTGTTTTTTCTTCCGGCTGAATTATAACCAGCGAGGACGGGCCTATTGTCATAAAATTTCCCAGAGGAGATTTTACACCTACATAGGAATTTTCAAGTGTCCTAATCCCGTCCTTATTATAAAGCTTCATGCTTGGTTGGGCGTCAATCCAGTTAACTTCTACTTGGCGCCTTATTTTAACATCGCGAACAATAGATATTACAGTAGAAGAACGCAATTGTTCTTTTATCATCACTATTGGTATTTTTAGCTTCATACCGGGAAGCACATTATTCGGATCAGCGGAAATATTATTAAATTTTAATATCTCGGGCCATTTGGACGGTTCTTTTAAGTAATAATTTGCTACACCCCAAAGCGTATCTCCAGACTTTACTTCTATTTCCTGCAGATTCTGCTGAGCATAAAGACAATTTAAAATTATAAATGCAAAATTAAAAATTAATGTTAAAAACAAACTGTAATTTTTAATTTTAAATTTTAAATTTTTAATTGCTTTTAAATACATACTTCGCCTTTTTCGTCTTTTTTCAAACCTCTAGGAATAGTAAAAGAAAATTTTGATCCTTCATTTAATTTTGATTCAACCCATATTTTACCAAGGTGCGCTTCAACTATAAACCTTGTAATTGTAAGTCCTATCCCCGTACCGCCTCTACTTCTTCCGCTTACTTGTTGAAATTTATTAAATATCTTATCTAGATATTCAGCTGGAATACCTTCGCCGTTATCCACAACGGATATTTCAATATTTTTGTCATTTTCTTTTGATAAAATTTTAACCTCACCTTCCATTCTGGTATATTTTATTGAGTTACTAACTAAATTTATCAATGCTCTTTCCACAAGCCCTTCATCCGCAACTATATTCATTGAGACCATTTCACAACTTAATTTAATTTTACCTTCCATTGCCTTTGCCATTAATCCGTCGCATACCTTTACTGCAACATCTTTTATATCAAATTGTTTTAGATTTAATTCCATTCTTCCTACTTCCAATTTGGCGATATCAAGTATGTCGTTAATCATACTAAGCAATCTGTTTGAAGATCTATTGATTATTTCAAGAAAATATTTTTGTTTTTCATTAACCTGTCCGACACTGCCATCTAATAAAAATTTAAGAAATCCAAGCATAGAAGCAAGCGGATTTCTTAAATCGTGAGTAATACCATGGAAAAAATCCTCTTTCATTTTTTCAACTTCTTTTGCACCGGTTACATCCCGCATAACAAAAATAATGCCTACAACAGTCTTATTACTGGGATCCGTGATAATCTGAGTGGAAACACTAATGATAAAAGGCCTATCAGATGATAAATCAACCTCTTTTATAGTTTCAGGACGTTCGGAAACCTGTTTTAGTGCAAATGATAATTTCTCATTTTTAACAATTTCAAAAAGTGACTCTTTTGAATCTTTAGAAATTCCCAATATTTCAGCTGCTTTATCATTCATAAGAACGACTTTATTATTTTCCTCCGTAAGAATAAGACCATCGTTGATAGAATAAACAATAGCAGAAAGTTTATCAGCCTGCATTTTTGTATATACAGAAAGCTTATTTATCATTTCACTGAAATTATCTGCCAAATCATGCATTTCGTCATGCGTTTTGATATTAACTCTCTGGCTAAAATCACCGTTTGCCACACGCTTTGAAACATCTATAATTTTAAGAATCGGGTTGGATAGCGATTTGGCCAAAACATATGCAATACTTATAGAAAGTAAAAAAACTATAATGATTGTAATCACTGCATTTCTTCGCATTTTTATCATTGAAGAATATGCCTCACTATTATTCTGTTGAAATATAACATTCCATACTAATTTATTTACCGGAGCATATGCACCGATCATCGCAATGCCGTTTTTTGATATATACTCTTTGCTGCCGACACCTGCTTTCATAATTGCTTCTTTCACAACCGGCTCATCTGAAACGTCTTGCCTGCTAATTGCCATTTCTCTTTGCTTGTGTAAAATAATTTTTCCGTTATTATCAACAATATAAACATGCCCAGTTGCTCCGACATTAGTTTCTTCAACAACCTGAGCAATATTTTCAAGTGAAACGGATACTTTTAAAACATATTTATCAAGTAAAAGAAAATAAAAATCTATCATCGGCTGGTTCTGCTCGTAATAAAGCGGACTCACTTGATATTTTTTGGTTTTCTTTACAGTTAAAAAATATTTATCATTTAAGTAATTTTTTGGTTTGTATATATTTTTGCCGAACTTTGGATTAGAAGCAACGACCTCATCGCCTGATTTATCAATTATTGATGCTCTTGCAAAATCGTCCGATGCAATTAACACGTTTCTTAAAATATTCATCTGTTCGAAAGTAGACAAGTATTCCTGGTTTTGTGTGGCGATTACAAAACTCATCCTTCTGTCTATATTTCCTATTTTGTCATCAACTTTTTCTGCAAGAGAAGTAGTAATTTTAATATAATGTTCGAGCATCATGGTCTGCAACATCTCTTTATTTATATTAATTGTCAAAATCCCAATAACAATAAGAGGTATCACTGAAATCAAAGTTATTAAAATTAAAAATTTTGGGAATAATTTTATTCTCATTGTATTTTAACAATTAAATCAACCGCTATTCGCAATTAACTGCTTTTCTATTTTATAACGGATTTACAACTAATATTTATATTCTTTATCCAGTTATAACTGGAGCTTTTACCCCGTAGAATAAATACAAATATTGTTAAAGTATTTTAAAGTTTCCTAATTTTGTAATACAGGTAACTATAAAAATACTTAATATTCAGCGGGGTCATTTCTCAGCAAAAGTTTTATAAATTAAATTGCCACTTCTATTTATATCGAACAAAACACCTTCTGCAAGAGATACTTTTTTTGTTACAGCTTCAAATTCTGCAACAGTTTTTGTCTTTCGATTATTTATTGCTCTAATCACATCACCGGCATAAAGCCCCATCTCATCAGCTTTTGAACCGCTCTGGATATCAACAATAACCACCCCTTGCTCATCGGGTGAAACACTTAATTCTTCTGCCATATCTTTCGTAAACTGTTTTACACTCATGCCCATCCAACTTGAAGTTTTTTCGTTGGTATTCTCTTGTTTTGTTGGTGTCTGAGTTTGAGCTGTTTCTTCAGTCCATTCTCCAAGTACAACCGGAATATTTTTTTGTGTTTTATCTCTCCAAATTACAACATTGACCTTTTTGTTTGGTTCAATACTGGTAACCGTATCCTGCAACTTTTCAACAGAATCAATTTTTACTCCGTTAAATTCAAGTATTATATCTCCTCTCTTAAGCCCTGCTTTATCCGCAGCTAAACCGCTTATAACATCTGTTAAAATAACACCGGCAGTTTCTCTTAATCCTGCCTGTTTGGCAAAAACTTCGTTCACATTTTCTATCTTAACACCTAAAAAACCTCTTTCAACTTTACCTTTAGTAATAAGCGTGTCTAAAATGGCTTTTGCTCGATTAATTGGAATCGCGAATCCAACACCGACTGAACCACCCGATTGTGTAAAAATAGCCGTATTTATACCAATAACCTCCCCGTGAGCATTCACTAGCGGACCACCGGAATTACCTCTGTTTATTGAAGCATCAGTCTGAATAAAATCTCTGTAATTATTTCCTTCAATATTTATGTTTTGTCTTTTTGCGGATATTATACCGGCAGTAACCGTTTGCTCCAACCCAAAAGGCGAACCAAACGCTAAACTCCACTCACCAACACGTATTTTATCTGAATCTCCTAAAACAGCTATCGGAAGCTCCCCGTACGGTTTTATTTTAACAACCGCTATATCTGTTTTAGCATCTTTTCCGATAACTTTTCCGACATATTCTTTATCAGTTGCTAATTTAACAGTTATCTTCTCCGCATCTTTTACTACATGATAATTTGTAAGAATATAACCATCCCGGTTAATTATTACACCACTCCCTGCACCTTCAACTCTTTTTTGAGTATAATATTTCTGTTGAGGTGTTCTCTGTTGTGGTTGGGGTTTACCTCCGAAAAACTGATCAAAAAAATCGTTAAACGGATCTGAATAGAAAAAATTAAAAGGTACGCTTTCTTTAACAACCTGTTCAGTGTAAATTGAAACAACAGTCGGTTTAACAGCTTCGGCAATATCTGCAAATCCATCCTGGAAATTTACCTCTTTAGTGAAAGCAGCACGTGCTGTACTTGCTCCAATTATTGTGCTCAAATTTTTCTGTGATTGCAAGTAAAGAAATGCCAAAACAAATATTCCAAAAGCCATTACTGTCCAAAAAACTAATTTCCTTGCGGAATTTGAACTACTCATAATAACCCCCCTTCAAAAACAAGTTTAAATTAAAAGTTGAAATGAAAATTAAAAATTTATTTATAACTTTTGACTTTGTCCCGCATCTATTTCAACTTATAACTTTTTATTTTAACTTGACTTTATTCTTACTTGACTCTTAACGCCGGAATCTGTATTATACTATCCGGTTGAAATATATTTTTTCCTAAAACATCAAAAATATCACCTGATGGTAAAAATCCAACAACTATATAACCCCAATTTCCAGGATTACCTCTTATATATTTTTCTGGAATTTTTAACTTTACCAGCTTTTCCTTAGGTATTTTTTCAATATTAAAGATTCCAACTGTCATTGGATTTCCGCTTCTATTATATCTATACAAATACGCATTTGCATTTGAAATTGAAATTGCATATTCCCAGGCAGACATTGTATCGGTATAACCTTTATGTCCCTGAAGAAAAGAGGTGCTTCCCGCATTATTTTTCTTATTCATATCTATATAAATGTCAACAACTTCAGATTCCTGTGAAGATATAAAAAGGTCAAAAATAATATCTGTTGTTGATTTTTTAACTCCAAAAGAAATAATATTACAACTGCTTGGAATTACATCATCAATTTCATCATTAAAATAAACATTATATTCGCTCGTAGTTGATGATAACAATGATGAATTAGATAATGATATAAAAAGAGGAATTGAAATTTCCAGAGGAGGTTCAAGGCCTATAATCCGGTATATATTTGAAAGCCCGGCTCTAAACCATAAATCATTTTCCCTTTTTTTATCTTCGTCACAAGAAATATAATTTTCAAACCAAATTGGTTTTTCTAAAGAATAAATTTCTTCTAAAACTGCTTCCAACTTCTCATTTTCATAAGAATTTGAAGAAGTATATTCACTTATTTTTGTACGGGCTTTTTTTAAGTAATTCCAGGCTAAATTTTGAACCGGTGCATCAGTCCAAAAAGACAAATTCGGTTCTATTATTGTCATTGTGCTTTTTAAATCGAAAAAACTGCCTGCTGAAGTTATAAAAGTGGTATAATCATTTTGTCTTACAATCTCTATCATTTCTTTAGATATTATTCCCATATAGGGATAAAAAATATTTGGCTGCTTATCAAACACCTGGCGATAAATATCTTTCCCTCTTTTAATTTGATTGTTAACGTCATCCGTAAGTTGAACCTTCATAAGAACCGGCAGTATAACTTCTGTAAATGTTGTGCTTGCGAATTCGGCATTGCCCGAACTTTTCATTTTATTAATTAATAATTTATTCTCATCCGAAAGATTTGCTAATAAATCTGCCGGAATTATAAAAACATTTTTTGAAACCGTTGATACATTTATCGCATATTTTTTAATTTCATCTTCATTATTTATATAAATAACCGAAGAATAAATTAAATCAGTTAAGAACAGCAATAAAATCAATATTATTTTTTTCATCTAATGATTACAACCGAAACTCTTCCGCCCTTTCCATCGTCTGCAGAAACAGGATTGTCCGGATCCAAAATCCAAACACCGTCAACCTTATATTTATATGTATACTTTCCCGGTTTTATCGGTAAAGTTATATTCCAAATACCTTCGATATTTTTTACCATTATACCTTTTCTGCCATCCCAGTTATTAAAAGTCCCGGCAACAAAAACTTTTTGTGCTGTCTTTGATTGATATCTAAAAATAACTCCGCTGTCCGTGATTTTTGGATAGCTTTCCTTTTTAATTTCTTCGGCAACTATCGCTTCCGTTTTAACTTGTTCTTCTTCTTTCTGTGATTCCTGTTTAATTTCCTGCTTTGGTTTTCCTTTTCCAAATCCGCGAACGCGTTCCACAAGCATCAAAGAAGGAAAAGAAACAATAACGATTCCTAAGACAAATCCGCTCCATAAAAGAATTTTTCTTAGCATCCGCTTCCTCCGGATTTTACCGAGTTATTTAGTATCAGTATTTTAGATGCACTTTCACATACTGAAGTATATAAATAAACTTCCTCAAAATCTTTTCCTGCAGCAAAACTTCCGTGTCCTTTGACTAAAACAATTTTGTATTTGCATAGATATTCCGGAAGTTTTTCTACTTCAGCTACAATAGGTATTTCAGGCAAATAATGATTACCCTCAACATCTATAGGTATTATTTTATCAAAACTCAATGATAAGGCTATCGCATGGGGCGGATGAGCATGAATAATCGTTTTAACATCCGGATTTGCAATATAAATTTCTCTGTGAACATTTACTTCTACAGATGCATTTTGATCTTTTTTTTCATCTTCTAAATTGACTACAATAAAATCTTTAAACGACAAATCACCCATACGCGCACCATGTCGGGTAATATAAATTTTATTGCCTTTACAATAGGAAACATTACCGCTATGCGAGTTATTTGTTCCCTGAAAGTAGAGCTCTTTACAATATTTTATAATATCACTAAACATTAACACTCCTATGATATATTTAAAACCTTACGTTAACCCGCCTAAATACGACACTTTTTGGCGGGTTATTTTAAATATTATTAACTAAAACATCAAATCTAATTTTAAACAAAATCGAAAAAAAATTTTAATATTTTATAAATAAAACCTATTTTTCTCATTACTCACTTTTTAATATTTCAAGCTTTTCTAACCAATCATTAAAATGTTTACATTCTTTACGTATAGCTTCTATTCCTATTCTTTTTGTTATAAGGGGACCGTGTAACGTTTTTTGGTACGATTTAAAAATATTTTTTAATCTTCTTGATGGAATTGTTTCAGGATTATCATTAATCTCTTCTGGTGAATTAAAATGACTTTTTATTTCAAATACCTGTTTTTCTTTACTTATTTCTACCATAGTATTAGCAATCTCTTTTGGAGAAACAAACGTCATTGCTTCAAATTCGTGTAACTGTAAATATGGAATAAACCTATCGCTATTAATATCTTTTTTAAATAAAACTTCTGTAAATTTAACTCTTTCAAAACAATTATTGCCTTTTATAGAGTCCCTAAATGGAACTAAATTAGAAAATCCATAATAATCTATCATTGTTGTTACAATAGCATTTGTATCCTCTAACAAAAACATAATATCTTTTTTTGTTTTTTCATATGATACAATTCCACCTTTGAAATTTGGACCATTTTTTACCATTTTAGTTGTAGCGATTTTTGGGATGCAGTATAATCCTTTAGATTGAAAATACGGATAAACAATATCTTTTACAAATTTTTCTTCGGTTAGACCTTCAACTAAAATTAGTATCTTATTTTTTGTCAAGACAAATAAGGTGTTCTCCGATGCCAAGCATCGGAGCTTGACTATTTATATCTCCTCGGATTGCTCCTTAATATATTTGATTATCATTT
>MGVS01000068.1:120204-121339 GCA_001800605.1 Elusimicrobia bacterium RIFOXYD2_FULL_34_15 | reverse complement strand
TTGACCCGAATTTTTCTTATAGCATAGAGCGGCTCCGGCTGTTGGAGGATGGAAAAGAATACGGATTGGCTGAAGTTGCAGAAATGGTTGGTGGAATAGGTGCGGAGCGTGTTCGACAAATTGAATCAAAAGCTCTTCGAAAATTGAGGCAGCACAACATTACCCGTTTAATCATAAACTCTGGTCTGGAAGATTATCTCAGGCCAGAGTAAAATGGACTGAAGAACGTTCTCCCCATCGTGGAAAAAACATATGATGTGTGTTAAACATCCCACATGCAGACACGTTCTGCATGCGGATTTTTTATACAATGAAGTTTTTAGGTTGAGGATAACTAAATACCTGTCCCTTAGTAGCATACGTTACAATCCTGCTATAGCAGGATTGTAACGTATGTGAGGACAATTATGTTGCTAAGAAATAGGTGTGGATAAGTGGCTTGCAAATTGATAAACAGCACTTGACAGGTTTTACTAGACTAGTGTACACTTCATTTTACCTTCACCCAGTAGTGAATTTTGGCATCGCGCCTTGCGCCGTTCCGATTTCATCGGAACAATGCCAAAATCTACTACTGGGTTCACGATTGAGTTTTGACCGAAGCGAGGAAAATAAGGAGGGAATTCCATAATTAATTGGTTCTCACACTATTTTGGGTTTAAATCGCTAACAAATCAATACAAATAAAATAAGGCCTTTCGATAAAGGTTTATTTTTATTTGTTTTATTTTATTAAGAGGTTTGAAATTTAAATTTCAAACAAATTAAACACAGACATTTTTTATGAATATCACTTCACGACCAAAAAAGTATTTTAGCCGTTTCAAAGAGCCCTTGGTCAAAACTCCAAACTTTGTTTTACCTCAACTGGACTCTTTCAAGTGGCTTGTCGAAAAAGGATTGAAAGAGGTCTTTGATGAGTTTTCTTCTATAAAAGATTATTCGGCCAAAAAGTTCACCTTGGACTTTACAGGGTTTGAATTGGCAGAAGCAAAGTATGACGAGTACTATGCAAAAGACAATAAACTGTCTTATGATGCGCCCCTGAAAGTCAAAGTTAAACTCCAAAATCATATTCTAGGCACGGAGAAAGAGCAGGAGATTTTCATGGCTGATTTTCCACTGATGACAACGC
>MGVS01000068.1:0-120191 GCA_001800605.1 Elusimicrobia bacterium RIFOXYD2_FULL_34_15 | reverse complement strand
TATTTCCGGTATTACCTGATACAAGTCGCCTTCAAGAGCATAAGTCGCAAGTTTCATCATTGGGCATTCAGGGTCTTTATTTATTGCAACTATTCTGTCTGATGATTGCATTCCAACTAAATGCTGAATCTGGCCTGAAATACCGCAGGCAACATAGAGTTTAGGTGAGACGGTTCTTCCGGTTTGACCTACCTGGTGGGAGTATGGAATCCAGCCGGCATCAACAGTAGCGCGGGATGCACCTACAGCTCCGCCTATTGCTTTTGCGAATTCTTCGATCAATTGAAATCCTTCCGGTTTTCCAAGTCCGCGTCCGCCGGAAACGATTATATCTGCTTCGGCAAGATTTACTTTTTGTGAAAGATCAGCGACAAACTGCAAATAAGCTGTTCTATTTTTTACTTTTGTCTTATCAAATGATTTCTTAATTATTTCACCTTTTGCATTTTGTTTTTTCTCTGCTTTTTTGAAAACTTTATGTCTTACCGTTGCCATCTGCGGTCTGTGATTTTTTGTTAAAATAGTCGCCATGATGTTACCGCCAAATGCAGGTCTTGTTTGCATCAAATTTCGGGTTTCAGGGTCAATATCCAAGCCTGTGCAATCAGCGGTTAAACCGGTCCAGATTTTTGCAGCAACACGGGAAGCAAAACTTCTTCCTATATTTGTTGCTCCCATTAATATTATTTCAGGTTTTTCTTCTTTTATTAACTGTGCTAATAGTTCAGAATAAGGATCATCCTGGAATTCTTTTAGTATTTCATCGTCATAAACATAAACTGTGTCTGCTCCGTGATCAATTAAATCAGTTGATTTATTTTCAATATTATGTCCCATCAAAATAGCACATAATTTAACTGAAAGTTTATCGGCTAGTTCTCTGCCTTTTCCCAATAGTTCAAATACAACCGGTGAAATCTCTCCATGTCGTTGTTCGGCATATACCCAAACATTTTTATAAAGCGATTTATCTATAACATTTGCTTTAATATCATCTTTTTCTATAACTATTGCCTGATATTTTTTACATGATTCAAGACAAGCACCGCAGAAATTACATTTCATTTCATCAATTACCGCAAGTTTTATCTTCTTATCAGGTCTGACATTAAGATTAATTGCAGAAAAAGGGCATGATTTTAAACAAAGTCCACAGCCAACACACTTATCAGAGACTACATAAATTTTAGACATTTTTTTTCCTTTTACCTTTATAATGCTAGAGCGAAGTAGAAATTTGCTCCCATTGACCGTAATGTTGGAGTGAGGGAGTCGTTGAGGAATGCCCTCACGGAGTTCCGCTTACGCATTCAGCGGAACGAGTGGGGACGGCCCCACCAGGGGACCGTGTGCTGACGAAACGATCTCCCGAGCGAATTCTACGAGCGATCAAATAACTTTTGCTTCTTTTAATTTAGCAACTACTTTTACTGCCTGTTCCTGCGGTTCTCCTGTAACTCTTTCCCCACCGGTTCTTGGCGGCGGAGAAAAAACTTTCATAACATTGGTAGGTGAACCTGCTGTTCCTGTTTTTGTTTTATCAGCTTCGATTGCTTTTGCTGTATAGTGTTTAATTTCCGCTTTTTTGGAAAACATCATTCCCCTTAATGACGGAAGACGGGGAGTATTTATTTCTTTTACTACAGTTAAAAGACAAGGAATCGGTAGTTCTATTAAATCGTAACCGTCTTCCATCATC
The DNA here is from genome assembly GCA_001800605.1 of Elusimicrobia bacterium RIFOXYD2_FULL_34_15. Lineage (GTDB taxonomy): Bacteria > Elusimicrobiota > UBA8919 > UBA8919 > UBA8919 > UBA9627. The sequence goes on along the minus strand of MGVS01000068.1, from coordinate 118,492 downwards.
CTTTCAACTGTAATTTTATTATTTTCTATTTTTTCAATTTTCTTAACATAAGCAATATGAGGTATGTCTAACATTTCAGCAACACCTGGTCCTACCTGGGCGGTATCGCCGTCAATTGCCTGTTTACCGCATAAAATTACATCATACAAGCCTATTTTTCTTATTGCCTGTGATAAAGTATACGAAGTTGCCCAGGTATCTGAACCGGCAAATTCCCTGTCAGAGACAAGAATCGCTTCGTCACAACCCATTGCGAGGCATTCGCGCAGTGCTTTATCAGCTTGCGGAGGGCCCATTGTTACAACAGTGACTCTTCCAGTATATTTTTCTTTAAGCCGAATGGATTCTTCAACAGCATACATATCAAATGGATTGACTTGTGCTTCTACCCCTTCCCTTTTTAATGTTCCGGTTTTTTCATCAATTTTAACATCTGTTGTTGCCGGAACCTGCTTAATTAAGACAATTATGTTCATTTTTAAATCCTTTAACTTCTATTTTAACTTTTAACTTTTTTCTGAGATCCTTTCCGCCACTACTTCTTTGGCGGACCCGCCGATAATTCAGTGGCGGGCGATAGTAGCTCAGGATGATCCCGATTTATCGGGATCATTTTTTCTTTGCAGATTTTTTAATTAAATCAAGTGCTATAACATTTCTTTGTATCTGATTTGTTCCTTCATATATCTGTGTGATTTTCGCATCGCGCATCATTTTTTCTACCGGATATTCTTTCATATAACCATAACCGCCGAAAATCTGGACTGCATCCGTGGTTACACGCATTGCGACATCGGATGCATATAATTTACTCATTGCCGAAGCGCCCGAAACATCCTTATCGCCTTTATCTACTGCTCTGGCTACAGCGTATACCAGTGCTCTGGCAGCTTCAACTTCTGTTGCCATATTTGCAAGCATATGTTGAATAGCTTGGAATGAGGAAATAGGATGATCAAATTGTTTCCTTGTTTTTGCATATTCAATGGATTCGTCAAGAGCACCTGCCGCAATTCCCAATGCCTGTGCTGCTACACCGGGTCTTGATTGGTCAAGAGTTTTCATTGCGACTATAAAACCGGCACCTTCTTTACCTAAAAGGTTTGCTTTAGGAACTTTGCAGTCCTGGAATATTAATTCGCAGGTTGCCGATGCACGGATTCCCATTTTGTTTTCTTTTTTGCCGAACGTAAATCCCGGAGTGCCTTTCTCTACGATAAAGGCTGATGCACCGCGGGAACCTCTTGCTTTATCCGTCATTGCAATTACTGAATATATTTCAGCCATTCCGCCGTTTGTTATAAAGCATTTAGTGCCGTTTAATATATAATAATCGCCTTCTTTTTTTGCTGTTGTTTTTGTGGCCCCTGCATCACTTCCGGATTCCGGTTCTGTTAAACCAAATGCCGCAAGTGCTTCACCTTTTGCTATCCTTGGCAGATATTTCTTTTTTTGTTCGTCTGTACCAAATAGAATTATAGGAAATGTACCAAGTGCGGTTGCTGCAAGTGCAAGTGAAATACCGCCGTCAACTTTACAGAGTTCTTCAACTGCAAGGCATAATTCCATTACACCGCCGCCAAATCCGCCGTATTCCTGGGCTATGTAGAGTCCCATCAAATCTGCCTGAGAAAGCTCTTTAACTATATCCCACGGGAATTCTCCTGATTCATCGTATTCCTGCCTTACCGGTTTAATTTTTTCCTGTGCTACCTTTCTTGCTAATTCAACAATCATCTTTTGTTCATCAGTTAAACAATAGTCCATTATTCCTCCCAAGACCCACCATGGTGGGTCGAAGGCCTCGCCAAAGCCTCAGTGGCGGGCATAAGGTTTTATCCGCCAACACCTTCGGAGTTATGGCGGGTTAAGATGACCTTTAGGGTCATCTTAGTTTTTTTATAGCGTTTTTTGCCGCATCTTGTTCCGCTTCTTTTTTTGATTTTCCGCTTCCGCATCCGAGCTGTTTTTTGCCGATTGTAACTGCAATTAAAAATATTTTTTCGTGGTCGGGTCCTGTTTCTTCCAATACTTTGTAAGTAGGCGTCATTTTATATTTTGATTGTATACTTTCCTGAAGTTCTGATTTATAATCTGAAGTATTTATTTTTTGTTTTGTAAGTATATTATGAATAAATTTCTCAGCCACATCGTATCCGGAATCAAGAAAAATAGCTCCGATAATAGCTTCTACAGTGTTTGCTAATATCGATTCTTTCTCCCTGCCGCCTGTTGCTTCTTCGCTATTAGAAATTTTTATATAGTTTCCAAGTCCTAATTTTTTGGCAACAGCATAAAGAGTAGTTTTGCTTACTGCGGCAGATTTTATTTTAGAGAGTTTTCCTTCATTGTAACCGGGATATTTTGAGTATAAATATACGGCGGTTGCGGAAGACAAAACAGAATCACCTATGAATTCTAATCTTTCATTGTATTCCTTGATGTCGTTTTCTATTGCATATGATTTATGAGTTAAGGCAATTTCCAAAATATCGGTATTATTAAATTTTATTCCTATTTTTTTTTGTAATTGTTCTTTAGTGCCAATGTCTTCATTCATATTTTTTTACTAATATTGTAGCGTTATGTCCGCCGAAACCCAAGGAATTTGAGATAGCAATTTTTATCTGTTGTTGTCTTGCTTTGTTTGGAACATAGTCCAAATCACATGCAGGATCAGGAAATTCATAATTTATTGTTGGGTGAATGAATCCTTTTTCCATGCAAAGTAATGTAGCAATAAGCTCTACCGCACCGGCTGCACCAAGCAAATGTCCCGACATGGATTTTGTGGATGATATTGCCAACTTTTTTGCATGTTCGCCAAAAACTTTTTTTATTGCAAGTGTTTCAGTTTTATCATTTAATTCTGTTGATGTTCCGTGCGCGTTAACATAATCGACATCTTCAGGCCGCAGGTTTGCATCCTTAATTGCAAGTTCAATGCCCTTGGCTGATGCAATTGCGTTTGGTTCAGGTGCAGTAATATGAAAAGCGTCATCAGTTGCTCCGTAACCTGCAACTTCCCCGTATATTTTAGCACCCCTTGCTTTTGCATGTTCTTCAGTTTCAAATACTAATATACCGGAACCTTCACCCATAACAAAACCATTGCGTTGTGCATCAAACGGGCGAGATGCTTTTTGAGGTTCATCGTTTCTGGTTGAGAGTGCTTTTATTGCGCAGAAACCTCCAAAACCTAAGGGTGTAACCGCAGCTTCACTACCACCTACTATTGCCACATCCATATCACCATATCTCATTAAGCGAAGAGCATCACCGATACAATGCGTAGAAGTTGCACAAGCAGATGATACTGAATAATTAGGTCCGCGCAGGCCAAACATAATGGCTATTTCACCGGGAGCCATATTTGTAATCAGCATCGGTATTAGAAATGGAGAGAGTCTTCCTGGTCCTTTTTCATGAAGGATTCTGGTTTGGTCTTCTATTGTTTGCATCCCGCCGATACCGCTTCCAACAATAACTCCGCATCTTTCAAGATTTTCTTTTGAGAAATCTATTTTAGAATCTTCCACTGCCATTTTAGCAGCAGCGGCAGCAAATTTGACAAATCGATCCATTCTTCTGATTTTTTTCTTTTCGAGAAAATCTTCTGGATTGAAGTTTTTTACTTCGCAAGCAAATTTAACGGAAAAATTTGTAGTGTCAAAACTGGCAATTGGAGCTGCTCCGGATATCCCTTCTAACAATGACTTCAAAAATTGCTCTTTTCCTATGCCAATAGGTGATATCACTCCTAAACCAGTAACAACAACTTTTTTTTGCATAAATTCCCCAAAGAATCCGCCAACCGGCGGAAAAATGTTGAAATAAAAATCCTAAAACCAAAACTTAAACAAATAAGTTTCTGTATTAATATGGATTTAATATTTTGTTTTATTGACCAATGTGCGCTTTTATGTAATCTATGGCTTGTCCTACGGTTGTGATTTTTGATGCTTCTTCATCCGGAATTTCAAGTCCGAAAGTTTCTTCGAGTGCCATGACTAACTCGACTGTATCTAAAGAATCAGCACCTAAATCATTTATAAATGAAGCGGTGGGAACTACTTTTGCCGCATCAACGCCTAATTGTTCTGCTACTATTTCCTTAACCTTCACATCTACGTCTACACTTGCCATATGATACCTCCAATAATAAATACAATTAAAAATTAAAAGTTAAAAGTTAAAAATTAAGATGTTCATTATTAAAGTCTTTTACATAAATTTTTAATTTTGCATTTTACATTTTTAATTATTTTTTTACATGTACATACCGCCATTTATAGAAATTATTTCTCCGGTTATATAAGAAGATTCATCAGTACACAAAAATTTAACCGCATTTGCTACGTCACTCGGTTCACCTAATCGATTCAACGGAATTATATCGGTAAGTTTCTTTTTAGCTTCGTCGGACAATTTGTCTGTCATAGCTGTTTTAATAAATCCGGGTGCAACCGCATTCACGTTTATGTTTCTTGATGCAAGCTCACGGGCTAAAGTTTTAGTTAAAGCAATCACTCCGCCTTTTGATGCGGAATAATTTACCTGGCCTGCATTACCCATTAATCCTACAACCGATGCGATGTTAACTATTTTTCCTGTCCGCTGCTTCATCATTACTTTTGCAGCAGCTTTTGAACAATTAAAAACACCTTTTAGATTTATTGAGATTACTTTGTCCCACTCGTCGTCTGACATTCTTACTAAAAGGTTGTCGCGTGTAATACCTGCATTGTTGATTATTATATCTATTTTTCCGAATTTTTCAACTGTTTTTTTAATCATTTCTTCAGTTTCCTGAGATGAAGAAACATCTATTTTAAGAGATAAAGATTCTACATTTTTTTCTTTGGATATTTCTTCTGCAGTTTTTTTAGCAGCTTCTTCCATGACATCAACGATTACAATTTTTGCACCTTCATCCGCAAGTTTTTCGGCAATTGATCTGCCGATACCTTGTGCTCCGCCGGTAATTAAAGCAACTTTGTCTTTTAGTTTCTGTTCACACATTTTTTAACGCCTCCAAAGTTTGAATTAAAGATGTTTCATTTTCTACATTGAAAGTTTTTACTGTGCTAGATATTTTTTTGATCATTCCGGATACAACATTTTTAGGGCCAAATTCTATAAAAGTTAAACAATTATTTAATATTATTTTATTTATTGAATCAATCCAAAGAACAGGCGACGCCACTTGCTTTATAAGTTTTTCCTGAATTTGTTTTGTGTCTGTTATTATTTCAGCATCACAATTTGTAATTATCGGAAATTTAGGAGTTTTAAAAATATATTTTTTAATTTCTTCCGACATTTTTTCCTGAGCATCCTTCATTAAAGAAGAATGAAATGCTCCGGAAACCGGAAGAGAAATAGCTTTTAGTTTTTTTATTTTCGCAATTTCTTTTGCTTTTTCAATTGCAGGAATTTCACCGGATACTACTATCTGTCCGGGTGCATTGAAATTAACTGCTTCACAAACTCCTGCACCGCTCGCTGTGCTCGCTTCCTTACAAATTTCTTCAACAATATTTTTATCTGCTCCTAGAATAGCAAGCATGGTTCCTTTTGTTTTTTCACAAGAATTTTGTATAAACTCAGCCCGCTTATTTACAAGTTGCAGTCCGTCTTCAAATGTTAAAACTTCCGATGCAACCAGTGCTGAGTATTCACCTAAAGAATGTCCTGCCGAAAAACAAGAATAATCTTTAATATTAAATTTAGAGATAAAAACCTTAAAACAAACAAAGGATGTTATAAAAACTGCCGGTTGAGTATATTTTGTCTGTGTTAGCAGATCAAGCGGTCCTTCAAAAATAACTTTTTTTATATCATAGCCAAGAAGATAATTTGCTTTATCAAAAATACTTTTTGTTTCAGAATATTTGTCATAAAATTCTTTGCCCATTCCTATATATTGCGAAGCCTGTCCCGGAAAAACCAAAGCAATCTGTTTCATTTTTACTGTATCCTGTATACTGTATTCTGTGTACTATAATTTGATAACTACTGAGCCCCATGTTAAACCGCCGCCGAATGCAACTAAAACAACTATATCTCCTTTTTTAACCTTTCCTTCAATTATCGCTTCTTCAAGGGCTACAGGTGTTGTTGCAGATGATGTATTCCCATATTTATGAATATTTAAAAATACTTTTTCCATTGATATATCCAAGTGTTTTGCTACTGCTTCTATTATTCTAATATTTGCCTGATGAGGAATAAATAAATTTATATCATTACATGTTAAGCCGGCTAATGCAATTGCTTTTTGTGCTGAATCAGCCATTGCTTTTACTGCAATTTTAAATAGTTTATTACCTTCCATTTTCAGAAAGTGTTTACGTTCATCTATTGTTTTATACGTAGCGGGTTCACGGGAACCCCCGCCCGGCATGTAAAGAAGGTCTGAATAATTTCCATCGGCACCCAAATAAGAGGATAATATATCGCTTGGAGAGTCCGTTTTTCTTAGTATTACTGCACCTGCAGCATCACCAAGAAGTACACAAGTATTTCTATCCTGCCAATCAGTTACCCTTGACATCGTCTCGCTGCCTATGACAAGGACAGTTTTAAATGTTCCGGATTTAATAGAATCTTTTGCAATAGATAAAGCATAGATAAAACCTGAGCAAGCAGCACTTATATCAAATGCAGCTGCATTTTTTGCTTTTAATCCTTTTTGTACTAAACAGGAAGTTGACGGAAAAAACATATCAGGAGTAACCGTTGCTACTATAATAGCGTCGATTTCATCTGGTGAAATTTTTGCTTTTGAAATTGCTTTTTCGGCGGCTTTAATTGCTAAATCTGATGTAGCTTCGATTTCGCTTGCGATTCGCCTTTCTTTTATACCAGTTCTTGTTGTTATCCATTCGTCAGAAGTTTCAACAAGTTTTTCTAAATCGGCATTTGTTAATATTTTTTCAGGCAGATATGAACCTATCCCAATTATTTCAATTCCCATCTTCATTGCCTCCATGGGTCAAATGATTTACTTTTGAAATATCAGATGTTAAATGTTGAATTATATTGTTTTTTACTGATTCAATACAAACGCGTATTCCGTTTTTTATTGCTTTTGAATTAGATGAACCGTGACCAATTATACAAACACCGTTAACTCCCAGAAGAGGTGCTCCGCCATATTCATCATAATCAATTTTCTTTTTTATATCTTTAAATATACCTTTTAAAATAAGGGCTGCGGTCATTATAAGTATTGGGCTTTTTTTCATTTCGTCTTTGATAAGTTGAATTAAATAATCAGCGATACCTTCGCTTAATTTCAGAACTACATTACCCACAAAACCGTCACAGACAATTACATCAATATTGCCTTTACCCACATCCCGTCCCTCAATATTTCCTATAAAATTCAATCCTGATTTTTCCAAGAGTTTGTATGTTTCAATGGTAAGTTCATTGCCTTTTGTTGATTCTTCTCCGATAGATAAAAGTCCCACTTTTGGTTTTTCTATTTTTAGTAAATCACTTGAGTAAACCGAACCCATTACCGCAAATTGCAATAGATTTCTTGGTTTTGAATCAACATTAGCGCCTACATCTATTATTACACAAGGCTTTTTTAGTGTTGGAAAAGCTATTGCAAGGCCAGGACGGGAAACCCCTTCCAAACGTTTAAGAGTCATAAGTGCGGCTGCATTCACAGCCCCAGAATTTCCGGCAGAAAAAAATCCATCGGCTTTTCCTTCGGCTACTAGTTTAATTCCTTTAACAATAGATGAATTTGGTTTTTTTCTGAATGCATCTACCGGAGATTCATCCATTCCGATTATTTCTTCCGAGTGTATTATCTGAATCGGCAAATTTTGTGCGTTTTTATACTTTTTTAATTCTTCTTTTATTATTGATTCATTACCAACGAGTAAAATCTCTTCTTTAAAAGATTCCGCAGCTTCAATTACACCGGCAATTACAACTGATGGGGCGTTATCCCCGCCCATAGCATCTACAACTATTTTCATGTTTATTTTATTGGCCTTTCTTTTCTTCCGGTTTTTTTTCCTTAATTTTTACAATGGAAATACCATTGTAAAAACCGCATTTAGGACATACTTTGTGTGGCAGTTTGGGAGATTTACATTGCGGACAGATACTTATATTCGTGGGTTCTAATTTCCAGTTTGCTCTTCTTTTATTCTGTCTTGATGTAGAATGCCTTCTTTTTGGATTTGCCATATTTTCTCCTAAAATTCACCGTAGCTTTTGCGAAGGTGAGTTTTATCTCGCCGCAGTTCCGTTTGAACGCAGGCGGATATTATAATGAAACGAAAGTAAATTTTACTTATTTTTAACGTAACTGTCAATAAGTTTTTTTGTTTGACGTGCTATTACTATTGCTTCGTTTGTCGGTATTACTAAAACCTTTATTTTTGATTTTTTATCCGATATTTCTTCTTCACAGCTTATGCATTTTGAATTTTTTTCATCATCGATCAATATTCCAAAATTTTCAAGCTCAGATAATATCTTTTTCCTTATTAATGGCGAGCGTTCACCTATGCCGGCTGAGAAAACAATATAATCGCAGCCGTTCAAAACTCCTATATAAGATGAAACATATTTTTTTGCCCTGTAACAAAACATATCGATCGCAAGTTTTGCCTTTTCATGTCCTTCTTCACATTTTTTTATTACAGTACGCATGTCTGAACTTATACCCGCTATACCCAGAAGCCCGCTCTGATTATTTAATATAGCTTGAACATCACTTGGTTTTAAGGATTCCCTGGACATTAAATGCATCGGTATTGACGGATCTATATCACCGCTTCTTGTCCCCATAATTAATCCTTCTAAAGGTGTAAAGCCCATGGAAGTATCTATTGATTTTCCATATCTAACAGCTGTTATGCTTGAACCGTTACCTAAATGGCAGTTTACTATTTTTAGTTTTTCGGCAGGTGTTTTTACAATCTGAGAAAGCCGTTCTACTATATATTGATTAGATATTCCGTGAAAACCATATTTTCTAATACCAAAATTTTGATAATATTTATAAGGCAAAGCATATAAATAAGCATACTCGGGAATTGTTTTATGGAATGCCGTATCAAAAACAAGAACTTGCGGTACTTTAGGAATGAGTGTTTCAATAGCCAATATTCCTTTTACATGATGCGGAGTATGAAGTGGTGCAATATCGTAACATTTTTCTAAATCTCTTTTAACGTCATCTGTGACAATTACAGGTTCCGTAAAAAATTCACCGCCATGAACTATTCTGTGTCCCACAGCGGTAATTTCATTTTTGTTTTTTATTATACCGTTTTCAGAAGAAGTTAATATTTTGAGTACTTCATTGATTGCTGTAGTGTGATCTTTTGCAACAATCGGTATTTTTGTTTTTTTTTCGCCTTGTGAATGAGAGAGAAAAGTTGTATCGGTGCCGATAGCTTCAATCTGGCCTTCGGCTAATCCGATCTCAGATTGTATATCGAATAATTCATATTTTACGGAAGATGAACCGCTATTTAAAACAAGAATTTTCATTATTCTTTTCCATCCAATCGTCGCTACAATATTCTAACATATCATTTTCTTTGAAAAAGTAATTTATTTCAAATTTTGCAGTATCCGGTGAATCCGATGCATGTATTATATTTCTTCTATCATTTAGTCCGAATAAATTTCTCAAGGTACCTTTCTCTGCTTTTTTGGAATCTGTATTCCCGATTATTTTTCTTACTTCTTGTATTATATTTTCTCCTTCAAGCACACATAAAACGATAGGCGCAGAAGTCATAAATTCCCTGTATGGTTCAAAAAAAAATTTTCCTTTATGGATTGAATAAAAATCATTATATATCTCTTTTGTAAGTTTTATCATTTTCATTCCTACAACTCTAAAATTTGCTGATTCAAATCTATCAATGATTTTTCCGATTAACCTCTTACATACACCATCCGGCTTAATAATGATGAGTGTTTTTTCCATAAAGATTTTAATCCCCCAATTTTTTTATTATTTCATCAGCCATCTCGCTTGTTTTTGCTGTTCCCCCTAAATCATATGTGACAACTTTTTTTTCTGATATTACTTCAGAAACAACTCTTTCCAATTTTTTGGCGGCGGCTTTCTCACCAAGATATTCAAGCATCAGTACACCGGATAATATCATTGCAGTCGGATTTACTTTATTCATACCTTTATATTTTGGTGCAGAGCCGTGTACCGGTTCAAAAAGAGCTATATCATTACCGATATTAGCTCCAGGTGCGATTCCCAGACCGCCAATTAGCCCGGCACACAAATCTGAAATTATATCACCGTACAAGTTAGGTAAAACAAGAACATCATAAAGTTCAGGTTTCTGAACAAGCTGCATGCACATATTATCTATCAATCTTTCTTCATATTCTATTCCTGAGTATTTCTTCGCTACTTCTCTTGCAACAGTAAAAAACAAACCGTCGGTAAATTTCATTATATTTGCTTTAGTAATTGCGGTAACTTTTTTCCTTTTATGTTTTATTGCATATTCAAATGCAAATCTTACGATTCTTTCAGAAGCAAATTTTGATATTGGTTTAATGCTTATAGCTGAATCAATTCTTATTTTATTTTTAGATAATTCAATTATTTTTTTTGATTCTTCAGATCCTGCTTCAAATTCTACACCAGCATATAAATCTTCAGTGTTTTCTCTTACGATTACAAGATCTATATTTTCATATTTTGATTTTACGCCTTTGTATGTTTTGCAAGGCCTGAGGCAAGTATACAAATCCAATTCTTTTCTAAGAGCTACATTTACCGAACGGAAACCGCTGCCGATAGGAGTAGTAATCGGTCCTTTTATCGCAACTTTATTTCTTCGTATGGATTTAAGGACATCTTCAGGAAGTGGTGTCCCATATTTTTCAAGAACATCACAACCTGCTTCAGCTATTTCCCAATCGATTTTTACGCCGGTTGCATCTAAAACTCGCCTGGTAGATTCTGCAATTTCGGGGCCTGTTCCGTCACCTGGTATGAGTGTAATTTTATAATTCATAAAGAAAGATTATACAAAATAGAGTATTTTAAATCAAGGAGATTTTAATATAAACAGCTTAGTTTTGTATTTTGTTCAGGAATGAGGTGTAAAGTTTTTCTTGCTGAGCAACCATTAAATCAATATCAAATTCTTCTATTCTTTTTTTTGCTTCCTGTGCAAATTTCTTGCATAATTCATTATTATTCAGTAATCTTGCAATTCTTTCTGCCATTTTTTCTATTTCGTGTGGATAGGTAACAAATCCGGTAAGTCCCTCATGGACTATTTCTTTTGTACCATCAATGTAAGTTGCAACAACCGGTATGCCTGTAGCCATAGCTTCAACTATTACTCTGGGCAGTCCTTCGAAAAGTGAAGTTAAAACAAAGACATCAAATGTTTTTATTATTTCGTTTACATCATTTCTCCAACCGGTCAATATAATATTTTTATTTAGTTTTAATTTCAGAATTAATGTTTCTATCTTATTACGTAGGACTCCGTCGCCTACTAAAACAAATTTCGTATTTGGATTTTCCTTACAAACCAACTCTGCCGTTTTGATAAAATCAAGCGGAGCTTTTTGCGGTTTAAAGCATGCTACCATACCCACTACTTTTTCATCTGTAATTCCCAATTCCTGTTTTTTCTTTTTAATATCAATTTGCAGGTGGTAACTTTGTAGTTTTATTCCGCTTCTTATCATTGAATATTTTTCTTCAGAGCCGATTTTATTTTTCAATCCCTTAGCAATATTTTCATAGGATACGGCAATAAAGTGATCTGTAATATTTGCTGTTATACGTTCGGTAAGGATATAGATATTTTTAACTAAAAAATTTTGAAAATCATGGAAACCAAAGCCATGGAATGTATGTATTTTTTTAGGAACTTTTGCGAAATATGCCGCCCATCTTCCGATAATGCCTGCCTTGGAAGAATGTGTATGAATAATATCAGGTTTTTCTTTTTTTAGAATTTTATATATATTTATAAATGCAGTTAAATCACTAATTGGATTAATTTCTCTTATAAGTGCTTTGACAAAATATGTATTAATGTTTTTTGTTTTTTCATCTAATATGCCGCCTTTTCCGCATATCAATAGCACATCAAACTTATTTGAATCCAGATGTTCGCAGGTATAGAGTGTATTTTCCTGTGCACCTCCAAGTTCAAGAAGTGTTATTATGTGGGCAACTTTTAATTTAGGCATTTTACAATTTCCCTGCCTTCAAGAATTGCTTCTTCCATTGTTGAATAATTCCATTTACTATATCTTCCAATGGTAAATATATCATTTTTTCTTAAGAAACTTTGTATTGTCTGAAGTGCAAAGTTTCTCTCTTTATTATAAATTACATAAGCATATGGAATATGTAATATTAATTTTGATATTATTTTATCGCTGGGTTTAAGTATTTTCGCAATTTTTAAATCATTTACAACCTTTTTGTAAATATTTTGCGAATTTACCTGGCCGATTGGCAGGTTGGAAATTTCTATATACATAGAAGATGTTCTCGGAGGACAAAGGAGCTTCGAGAAGTTATGATAAAATCCGACTCTGTAAAAAGAAAACTTTTTTTCCGGAAAATAAATCCAGTGTTTATCTGAAATATTTTCTCTTTGAACCCCGATATTTATATTTAAAACAGATGTCCATTTAAGTTTTCTTGATGCATTAAGAACATTAGATGCCGGTTTTTTGATTAATTTGACCAATTCAGGAAGAGGTATAGTAGAAACTATTTTTTTGTATTGAATTTCTCCATAATTAGTTTTAACTATATTCTTTGAAATATCTATTGAAATAATATTACAATTAGTTTTAATCTTTGTTTTTGGTATTTCGTTTTCAATTGCATCAATTAGTGATTGAATTCCGCCTTTTTGTGGATAATAAAAAGTTGCATTGTACCCGATGTTTTTTTTATTGTCAGTAGTTGCGCCGGCAATAACTTCAGTTAAAGATGGTTTAGGTATATAATTTCCCATCCACTCTGTTGTAAGTTTTTTTAAATTTGTTTGCCAAAGTTTTTCATTATATGGAATCATAAAATATTTTGAGATTCCAGTTCCAAAAGTATTCAGACAAAAATCATAAAAAGATAAATGGGGATTTAAAGGTGAACTACGAAAATTTTTTAATTTTAATTCTACGAGTCCTTTTATGCATTCTTCAATAATATTTTTTGGAAGCCCGTATAAATTTGCCTGGAAAGGATATCTGGTAAGTGTGTTATTTGAATATATGCTGGAATTTCTGGATATCAATTTTAGGTTATTTTTAAGCAATTTTTTTATTAAGCTTTTTGCATAATCGGTTTTTATATGGAGAAGATGACCTGTATAATCATAATAAAAACCATTATCGGTTTTTATCGACCGGCATATTCCGCCGACTTCAGATTCTTTTTCTAATAGTAAAAAATCTTTATTTTTCAAATGATATGCAGTAGATAGACCTGCTATCCCTCCGCCGATTATTATAGTATCAGTTTTCATATTATTTGTAATTTTACCTTGTTTTTTTGGTCCCCTTATGGCTGTCAATGAGTGAATAATTTTTCGGGGTAGTCGGCGAGGACTGTCCGAAGCCCATCCTGGCGAAGCCGAAGGGCAAGTTCCGCACCTGCCTGCCGGCAGGCAGGGACGCTCGAAAAATTACGAGCGAAATAGCCATCGGGGTGCATTTCTTTTCTAACTTTTCTTTGTGCACCCAAAGAAAAGTTTAACAGGGGTGCAGGGGTTATACCCCGCGGTGTAAATATAATTAATAATACACAATGAAAGATTTTATTTTAATAAAAAAAGTTACCTATTGTTCTACTCCATTTTTATTTTGGAAAGTTTCCATCCGCCTGCAATTGATAAACCAATAATTGTAGCATAAATTATTATTGCCACAAGTAAAGAAACCCGCGTTATTAAAAAGGCTGAAAAACTTAAAAAAGCAGAAATAATCCAAATTAAAATTACTACATTTGTTCTTGTCAAACCAAACTTTTCAAGCCTGAGTGCAAAATGGTCTTTACTTCCCAGAAATGGTGATTTTCCGCTTCTAATTCTAAGATACATAACATATAAAGTGTCAAATATCGGTATGCCAAGAATCAGTATTGGCGAATAAATAGCAGCATTATTAATTTTTGTGTATGAAGTTCCCAATGATAAAGCAGCAAGTGTAAAACCTAAAAACATGCTTCCGGTATCTCCCATAAATATTTTTGCTTTGGGAAAATTATATTTAACAAAACCAATAATTCCGCCTGCAAGAGCAGCAGCAGCAAAATTGACATATATTTCTTCTGTAGGAAATGCAATAAAAAGAAACGCCAATGCAGCAATAAAAGATATTCCTGATGCAAGGCCGTTCATAATATCAACAATATTAATTGCATTAATAATACCAACTACCCAAATAATAGTTAATATATCTGCAATATATTCAGGTTTAATGAATTTTATCTTAATATCGAAATTTATAAGTATTATAGCTACAACTATTTGCCACAAAAACTTAGCTTTAAAACCGATTGTTTTAATATCATCAATAAATCCGATAACTACAATAAAAGTAGCTCCCAGAAGAATTCCTCTTAATGATCTGAGAGTTCCGGTCGGAAAACTGGTAGTATACCGTGTTATCAATAATGCAATTAAAAATCCAAGCCAAATTGCAAATCCGCCAAGGTATGGAGTCGCTATTTTATGAGTTTTTACCGGCGTGTGCGGTTTATCAAAAATATTGTATTTATGTGCAATATTTATTAATAAAGGAGTAATTAAAAAAGAAATGAAAAAAGAAATTAGAAAAGAGTAAAGATACCGAATCATTTTATTAGTTTTTCAAGATTTTTGATTTTACTAAATGCGATGCCAGTCCAGATACTATCAGAATAGTTTGAGATAAGCAGTTTATATGTCCGTATTGCAAGATGCCAGTCCTTTTGCTCTTCATAACATTGAGCGATATAATATTGTGCATAATCAGTATATTGGTAGTCATTGTAATTTTCTAAAAAACTTTTATATGCAATAACAGCTTCATTAATTTTATTAAGTTTTTTATAGGTTTCACCAATTTTAAATTGTGCATTACCTGAATACCTATGGCTTGGAGCTCTTTCAACAAGTTGAGAATAATAAGTAAGGGCTGTATTATAATCTGACTTTTTGAAAAAGAAAATATCACCCAGGAAATAACACGCAGTTCCTGCAAGTTTTGTGTTAGGATGCATTAATAAAATTGATTTTAGATACTCAATTGTTTTATCAAAATTTTGGATTTCAAAATATTTTTCGGCTAAAGCATATTTTTTTAATGCAGGTTCCTCGTTAGGATAAGCCGATTTTATTAATTTAAGCCTCGCTGACGCGACCTTCAGCCATTTGCTGTTAGAAAATTCAGTGATAAGTTTTTCATAAAATTTTACTGATTCTATAAAATCAAAATAGTCAAAAAAGAGCATATTACCATATTTAAATAATATGTCATCCATTTTCTCAAAGTCTACATGCTTTTGGATAATTTCTGTATAAATATCCTTTAATTTTTTTAGTTCCAGGTCAGTTTTATCAGATTTTTGAAAATAAAATTCGGACAACAAAAAAAATCCAATAATTTTCTTTGATTTGCTTGTTATATTATTAACGACTGCTTCATAATCACCAATGTTATGATGATTAGGAATTTGCCAATTATCAATCATTTTTTCAATTAATTCATGTTTTCTAATCTCAATTTTCTTCTTATTGAATTTAACTAATATATAACTCACTATAGCTATAAGAAATAAAGTGATAATAATAATAATCATTTTTTTAACTCAAATACGTAAATATCTCCATTTTTGTTTAATAAACTTAAATATTTTTCTTTAAATTTATTTATAATTTGAATAGATTTATCCGTAAAATCATTCGGTCTATACCCGCCTTCTAATCTCTTATATTCCGGATAGTTCCATAATATGTTGGTAAAATTGTATTTTTTTAAATTTAAGTATAGTTCTTCTGCAGTATTTGATTTATTTGCCAGTTCAGTAAAAATGTCAGGGTCAAACGGACTTGGAGCAACTGTGTTGAATTTTGTTAAATAATTTCTCGCTTCTCCTATAAACAAAGTTTTTGAATCAGTGTTCAATTTATCATTCATGTATTTTATCGACGGATAAGGATTATTCGGATTGATAAATTCTGATAAATATTTATCTCTTGACATATTGCCGAACAAATACAATGACGACGAAATAATGTTTTGAATATACATTAAAATAAAGAAGTTAGAAATTATTATAGCAATTAAAATAATTTTTGCAATATTTTTAAACAAATTTTCATAATGTATAACTTCAAATATACAAACTGAAAAAACGATAGCAGCTATTGGAAATATAGGTATTAAAAATCTAAGGACTCTTGCTGTTAATGACCATAAGAGAAAAAATGTAATTAGATAAAACATGCAAATTTTCATTATCTTATCAGTATTTTTTATAAATAACAGAACAGGTAAGAAAATAAGAAATAGTGGTCCTACAAAATCAAATCCGCCACCAAATTTAGTCCCTTCCATAGTCAAATCCCATGGCAGACAAACAAAAGATAAAAAACCGTAAGTACCATGACTTGAAACATGAGTCAAATATTTTTTTATGTATAACGGTGTTTCGCTAAAAATATAGAAAGGAAAAATCGGATTATTTGTGAAAATATAGTTTTTTATAAGCCATGGAGAAATTACCAATATTATTGAAGAAAGAAATAGTAATACCGGTTTTATAATATTCCGCTTTTCTTTCAAACAAGTATATAGAACTATTAAAGAAAAAATAAATACGGATATTACTGCGGTGTATTTAATTCCTATTGAAAAACCGCATAGCAGTCCGGTTAAAATGAGCAATTTATTATTATTTGTGTTTATCCATTCTATTAGTAAAACAAAACTTAAAAATAAATAAAATGTTAATCCTAAATCAATATATGTTCCGTAAGCAAGCAATACGATCGCCGGCGTTGTAACTAAGGTTAAAATTGATAATAAAGGGATATTTTTTTCAGATTTACCCCAAAAGAAACCGTACATCAGCAGTAATGTTAAAGGAAAATATATGAAATGTAACAGATTAGCTAAAATATCGTTATATAGAATTAATGCCATTGTATAGAGCATCTCAATATTTTGAGGAAAATTAGCATAAAGATTGTAATCAATATAAAATATCTTGTGATTTTTAATATATTGTGAAGGAATTGATAAATGATACACTAATGAATCGTAAAATGTCGGCGGTGCCATTGCGCCGATAAAAGCTGAAATTATAAATATTAAAATAGTGAAAATATATAAAAATCCCCACAGGTCTAATTTAGGCATTTTTAGATTTATTTTGTGCCTAAAATTTATAAGTGATAAAACAAGCAATATTGATAATAAAATATAAAAAACAGGTTTATAAAGAATCCCAAAAATGCCTAGAAAGAATGTTATTAATGAAAAAAAGGCAAGACCAATTCCTATTGATGCGGCTATTTCCAGAAAAACGTTAAAATTAAAATTAAATTTTTTGAGTAAAAAATATCCGATTTGAAAAGATAAAAATGTTATTATACAGAGAAGAGATATTTCAATTAAATGCCTGGTAAAATAAGGCAAGGGATAAGTTATAAAGTAAGATGCGGTAATTATTAGAATCCAAAGAATACCAAAAAATGTAAGTATTTTTTTCATTTATTTTTTAGTAAAAATATTCTGGTGATATAATCCGGATTTATGAAGTAAAAATTTAAATATGAAAAAAATAGCAGAAAGTCCATATGTGCAGCTTCTGAAAAAATTTATTGATGATGCTTCGGCAAAATATTTTGCAGGCACTGGTATATCGCCGATTTTAAGATGGCAGGATACGGCTTGTATTAAGAATTGCTGGTCAAAAACGAAATCATTTGAATTTTCTTCCCATCGTATCGTTTCCAAAGTTTTTCTTGAATAAGCTCTGAATCCTGAATGAAATTCTCCAAGGTTTTGTCCAAGCAGAAAATTCTCAAAAATCGTAAGCAGTCTATTTGAAATATATTTATAAAGAGGCATCCCGCCGGATATCGCTTCCCATCTTGTTCTGATTCGGTTCCCTAAAACAACATCACAGATATCATCTGCAATAATTCCCGCAATGAAT
This sequence comes from Elusimicrobia bacterium RIFOXYD2_FULL_34_15, assembly GCA_001800605.1. GTDB lineage: Bacteria > Elusimicrobiota > UBA8919 > UBA8919 > UBA8919 > UBA9627. The sequence goes on along the minus strand of MGVS01000068.1, from coordinate 100,290 downwards.
GGTGTCAAACGTGCGTCATATTGGTAATCCGGATGGATCATAACAATAATGTCAGCACCGCTTTGTAAAGCTTCTCTATAGCAAGTTTTTTGATTTGCCCCGTACCCCATATTTTTTTCATGAACAATTGTTTTAATATTAAGCGATTTAGCAATTTCTGCTGTTTTATCTATTGAAGCGTCGTCAACAAGAATTATTTCATCGACAACATCTTTAGGAATATCAAGATATGTTTTCTTTAACGTTTTTTCCGCGTTATAAGCAGGTAATACGGCTACAATTTTTTTGTTGTTAATCATATTAAATTACAGGATACAGAATACAGAATACAGTATACAGTACACAGCAATCAAGATGCACGTTACTAATCGTTGACGATAAACTATTGTCGTTATCAATCTGTCTTCATCAGTTTCTTTTATCAGTCTAAATCGTTTTTTCTACAGTTTATATATTTTTATTGTTGGGTTTTGGAACTCACCGATTGAATCTTTTGAAATTTCATATACGACTTTTCCATTTCTATTTAAATAATCGGAAAAAGATTCGGGATCGCTATGCAAAGAGCTTGTTATTACATAATCAAAGTTCTTTCGTATATCGCTAAAATCTTTCTGTTTTGTTTCGTCGTACCAATCTATTTTTACTATATAATTATCATTTGGAAACTCCGGACAAAAAGGCCCTCTTAAAATCCTGGAATTAATGGGAATATTTTTTAATACCCATTCCCGCGCAATTATCCTGGTATCTTTTTGAGACAGCAGAACATCCGTTTTAACGATTTTAGGTAAAGTTGTAATAAAAAAGACAGATAAAACAGCAATTACAATATATCTATTTTTAATGTTATTTATTGCTAATGCGGATATTATAGCAAAAAAAGGGTAAAGTGCAAGAGAGTATCTTCCTGCAGGATTTTTCCATGTTGCAAAAAACAAAAGAAGAATTAAACTTATAATTAATAAGAATGTTTTTTGTTTATTTATTTTGATTATTAAAAATATTAATCCTATGAAAACAGCAATTATTAAGAAATAACCTAAACCATTGATAAATGTTTTAAGATAAAGCAGATTAGTTAATATAAAATTTGTTTGTTTTCCCCATCCCACGATCAAGTTAAATCTGTCGAAGAATCTTGCGGAAAAATGCGAAAAATCTATAAAGGCATATGGACAGCCGATAAAAAACCCAAAAATCATTGCTAAAAATGATATTAACAAATATTTCGGGTTTTTACAGCCAAAAATTATTATCGCCAAAAAAATGATTCCGCCATAATATTTTGTTGCAATTGAGAGTCCGCAGAAAAGTCCTGAAAGAATATATGATTTCAAGTCTTTTTTTGAATACATGTCCCAGACAAAGTACACCATTAAAAGTGTAAAAAAAGCGGCTGCGATATCGGTTGTTGCATAATGTGAATTCAGGATATGTTGCCAGCTTAGAGATAAAAATAATGCAGATAATAGTCCGGTTTTTTTGTCAAAAAGCTTTTTTGCAAATATGTATACTAAATATATTGTTGCTATAGAAAAGATAACGGTTAATATCCGGCCTATTAATATGAATGGAACAGGATTTGAGATATTAAATGAAATAAAGCTGTCTAACGAGTTGAATTTTCCGAAGGTTAAACCTATAACAAAAAAAATAAAAAAACAAAAATATAGCAGATATAAATATAATGTCGGATAATCAAAAAAAGGATTTGGGTTAAAATTACCTGTAAAAAATCTTGTTGTATAAAAAATTACCACAGATTCGTCAATATGCCCGTATCTTAACGGAAAAGCGAAATTTATCCCCCAGATACGTACTATTGCAGAAATTAAAATAATAAGCCAAATCATTGTTTTAGTCCGCCTTCGCGAAAAACCATAGGTATAAGTCCATAGATAGTGTCCCCATTATCATCTACATCAAATCAATTCTTCTAATTTTGTAACTACCTTGTATTCTACATCCTCGAATTCTTTGAAGTGGGATTTTCCGCATTGTATTTTCAATTGCTCGGAACCTCGTAAACTCAATGTATCAAGTTTACCTTTTGTCTCCGCAACAAAATATAATTTTTTCTCATTTTTAAATACCAGCGCCCAATCCGGATTATAATTACCAATAGGTGTTTTTATCAAAAACCAATGTGGTAGCTTAAAATAGAATCCTACGTTTTCATTCGATTCGCAATCCTTAGCAAACTGCAGTTCTATTTCAGACATTGAACTTATTTCTATATAATTCGCCAATGTTTTTTCCTGTTTAGTTACCTTGTAAAGATTCTCAATGTATGTTTCTATTTCACTTTCCTCGAAAAGCATCATTGTGTAGTCCTGTCCCCAGATTTTCTCATATTTTATTCCGTTAACCATAAAATCGTTCAAAACATTTTTTATCTCTACAACAACCATATCCAAAAACAATTGCGGGTTTTTAAATACATCTTGCAACCGCTCGGATTCTTTCAATATCCTTAAAATTGTTGAACGCGTCAGCTCTGTCTTGCCCTGTATGTAACCCAGTATATCGGGTATTCCGCTTATCATATTATCCGCTTTGTAAATTCCGACTCCGAGTTGATGTCCGGTAATTCCTTCCTTAACCATATCTAAACCCGTCTTTACCGATTTAATAACCGGTTTTCTTACCTCAGGCATATTCTTTATGGCTCTTGATGCGGTTTTTATCAATTCTTCCGAATCATAATTTACCCTGTATGTCGTCTTGTATTTTATTTTATTCCATAACTCTATGAAATTTGGGTCCAGTGAAAAGTTCTTTTTCAGTTTAACTTTTACCTTTTTATTTTTGTCTTTTATTCTACCGGTAAACTCAACACCGCAATCGTCCTCAATTTCTTTTTGCAATTTACCGGCAAATTCTTCGTAACTCTCATTTGCTATAACCGTTAATTTGTTTATGTTCTTGTCAAACACCCTGTCCCCTGTCTGATTCACCGAAAGTCGTAAACCCCTGCCGATGGTCTGCCTCCTTTCCCTTTCTGTGCTTATTTCTCTTAAGGTACATATTTGAAAAACATTCGGATTATCCCAACCCTCTCTTAATGCTGAATGGCTGAAAATAAATCTCAATGGATTATTTATATCTAAAAGCTTTTCCTTGTCCTTCATAATTAACTGGTAAGTATCGTCGTCCGCCTGAGTTTCGCGTTTTTCTGATGAATCCTTCAAAATACCTTTTTTATCCTGTGCGAAATAACCGTTATGAACCTGTTCAGCTTTGAAAGGTATAACTCCTTTATATGCGGGCTTTGAAAAAAATTCAGCATATATCTGTTCAAACCACTCTGCAAATTTGCCTTTCACTGCATTTCCGGATTCGTCATAATGTCTGTAATTTGCAACCCTGTCAATGAAAAACAGCGTTAAAACTTTTATCCCTTTTTCTTTAAGGTTTTTTTCCTTATTGAAATGCTCCTCAACGGTCTTACGTATTTGAACCTTCATTATGTCATCCTGCAAACCGCCTCTTGTTTCACCTTTATTTATCCTGTCGCCGTTTGAAAGTTCAATATATCCCTCTCCGACATCAATATTGTTAAGAATAAATCCGTCTTTATACCTGTCCGATTTATTTGACAGTTCAAAAAGGTCATTGCCTACTTTCGCGGAAATTGATTTTCTTACAACACCTCTTTCGGTATTGACGTCAATTTTCAATTTTACGCTGGTTTTTGTTTTTGTTGACTTTAGGTTTTCAAGTTGAATAAATGCACGGTTAAAATCATTTTCTGCAAACACAGAATCAACCTCTATCTGCTTGACAAGTCCCATATCATACGCCTTTACAGGGTTCAATTGGTAAACAAGATTATACGGATTCGTATGTGTCGCGGAATACCTCAAAGTACATAGCGGATTAAGCTTGGTAATTGCTGTTTTTCTTATTTCTGTTTCCATATTCTGCGGCTCGTCAACAATAACAATCGGTCTTGTTGATTGGATAAATTCTATCGGTTTTTTACCGGTAAGCTTATCGTTTTCTTTATTAATAACATTTATATCCTTGGCAAATGAATCAATATTTATTACCAGTATCTGAATTGCATTACTTAAGGCAAAACCTCGCAAATTGGAAACTTTGGAAGAATCATAAACCTGATACGTTGTCGGTGTTTTGTCATAAAGATTTTGGAAATGCTCAAAAGTAATTTCAAGATTTTTTAACACGCCTTCGCGGATTGCAACACTGGGAACGACTATAATAAACTTTTTGAAACCGTATTTCTTGTTCAATTCGTAAATAGTACGCAGATAAACATAGGTCTTGCCTGTTCCTGTTTCCATTTCTACTGAAAAATTCAGTCCGGCAAGCGATGCAGAATTTGGGATTTCATTTTTCTTCTGAATAGTGTTCAAGTTTTCCAATATCTGCTCTTCGGAAAGTATAAGATTATTGCCGACACCATTCTCGTTGAATTGCAAACTGCCGGAGCCCTGCAAAAGCGAAAACTCATAGTCGCCCTTGCTCAAAGGTTGCCCCTCAAAAATATCAACTATGGATTTTATCGCATCTATCTGGAACTGCTGGTTAGAATCAAATTTCAATCTCATATTTTAAATATCCTACATCTTTTGGGTCAACCTGCCTGCCGTAGCTTTCTTGTCAACCGTAGCTTTAGCGAAGGATGAAGAGTAGGCAGGAATGTAGTTTCATAAAAATTCTATTGCTTCGTTTTTCACTTGACAAAATACTACTTTATGTTATACTTATAATAGATGTTAGGGTAATCACTGCGTAGCGGGGGTTACCCACTTTTATTTACTCGGCAGTATCACCAATCCATACCCTTTATACTTACCACATATAATTTTTCTAAATTTACTTTTTATTATATTGTAATTAATATAATAATTAATCTTATTTAAATATCTTCTTCCAATAGGAGTGACAATGGCATCTGTCAATTGTAAACCCGCAATATTTTCAGATTTTTTCTTTATCATAAAATTCTCAATCTTATTATTTATTTGTATCGGTCGTAAAGGTAAACTATAAGACATTCCAAATAGAGAGAATAATCAATTTTAAGTGTTTTTTATCGCTATACTACCATCACGTAGCCATCACATGACCATCACATAAGATATTTGCCGGCAAGTGCACAAGTAATGGTTTTATTAATCTAAAGAGAGCAAAAAACCATACTATCACATGACCATCACATAAGATTTATGCCCAAATAGGCACATATTTTGCATATTTTCGTGATTTATTTGTTAAGTCGTATTCTTTAATTAATTTTTCCTGTATAGTATCCGCAATTATTCTTGATACAGTAGAATAATTCTTGGGTTCTATTTTAAACCTTTCTCTTAATGACTGATTTGTCATATTTTCATTTGAAACATATTTTAAACAACAATGTTGATAAGTAGCTCTTATCTTATCATTTCTGTCCATTTGTGTTAACGTTTTATGTGTATACATTATTGCTTTTAAAAAATTATTCTCTTGAATAAAATTTGGAGCAGGTAATTGAAAAATCTCTGCCAAATGAACTACTTTGTCAATACCACTCCCTCTTTCTTCACAAATATTTGCTCTTCTCATAAAATGAGCAATCTTTTCATTTCTTGATTGCGGTTGATGGTCAATAAATCTTAATGGCTCAATTAACGGTTTTCCTGGATTCGTAATTTCTATTCTATCCTGAAATATCTCAACTGTCGGCCCGGTACCTTGCTCGGTAAAATCCTGATGAATCAAGGCATTAGCAACTAATTCTCTTATCGCGATTTCAGGATACATCTTAACGACTTTTCTTAATGCTTTTTCTATAACTTCATTTGTAGGTAATTGTTGATTTATATATGCTACTAAACCTTGGAAACCAGATGCATACCCTTTATTACCCACTTGTTCCTTAATTGTATTTAATCTATTCTTCCGTTATATTGAATAACTCTTATAGATTTTCTAGATAATTTTTCGAACTCTTCTAATTTTCTTGCCAAAAGAATACCACCGAGATTAGTTATATTGAACAAGTTCTGTTTCTGAATAATAATTTTCTCATTTTTAAGTTTTTCAATAATGCCAAATTCATTTGTTGGTTGTGGCAGTTTCAAAAGATCAAAATAGCTTTCCCAATCAAGTAACTCAAGTACCTTTTTAAGAGATATATTTTCTAAAGTTATTCCCTGCTCAAACGAATTAGAAGCGGTCCTGTCCCATATTTTTCGCTCTTTTTCGGGATGTTCAGACAATTTTTTTTATAAGTTCCTACACGAATATACGCAATTCCATTAAATTTTACTGGTCTCTCATGAGCCGCATCTATACTAAATGTTACAATAGGTTTTTCTTCATATATGAAAGTGTGAATTTTAAAATCTATTCTAGGTTCTATTAAATGACACAACCAATTTTCTAACTCTTCATTACCCACTTTTTCATTTACTGGTTTAAAATTAGTTCCGAGTACTTTTTTAGTTCTATCTTCTATACCGAATACAAGATATCCATTATCTTTTTTATGTAAACATGCAGAGTTTGATAAAGCAGATATGTATTCACCAATATCTTGTGGTTTAAAATTGTTGTGTTTAAATTCAACCCACTCAGTCTCTTGTGGAAGTAAAAGTAACTCGGGTAGTTTATCTATCATTTCTTGTTTTGTCATTTTTTTTCTCCGTTGCTATTAGTTCTGGTCAAAAAGGTAGTTTCATAAATCAATTTACTTCTAACTTACTTCTAAGTGTCACGATAAAACCCATTTAGATTTCTTAAATGAGCCAATATTTTTTTGTCTTTATTTGCAATTTCGTCTGTTAAATTATGGCTTAATCTCCCAGTGACCGCCTTTATCGGGACCTTTACGTTTGATAACTCCTTCTTTTTTCATTTTTTTAATATTCCACTCAACCCCTCTTCTTGTTAGTCCGGTTTTAGCCATAAGTTCTTTCTGTGTAATTGCCGGATTATCTTTTATTAAGGTTAATATTTTCTCCACAGTTTTCTCCACAGCTTTCTCCACAGTTTTCTCCACAGTTTTCTCTGTTTTTGCTTTTACCGGAATTCTTTTTTCATCTCCAAACCTAAAAACTATCTTGTAATAATCAAAATCGCCGGTTATTTCAGGTTCTATCTTATAAAAATATTTCCAGCCGTTTATCATTTTATCAAAACCAGAACCGATATTTTCGGATAGATTTATTATCCTGAATATCTTTGCTATTGTCGGGTTTCTCGGCATAGAAAAATCTTCTTTTATAATACATTTTAACGCTTTCGGTAAAGCGCCAGGGTTAAAAAACTCAATTCTATCAACAAACACTCTTATTCTGGGTTTAGCATTGCTGAAATAGTCGGTATGCATCAGTAAATTAACCAATGCTTCACGAATAGCAATTACCTGTGGTTGGTTTTCATCGCGAAATGCGCCTTTCAGTTTAAAAGGAATATCTATTTTTTTAATTAATCTTTCATAAATTGCAAAATAATAACTGTATAGGTTTTTTTCTTCCGGCAACCTGTATTGATACCTTTCCGGAGCATCTTCATATGAAGTACCCATTACTTCAAGGTAATCTATGCGGAAATCCGATATATAGTTCCTTATACTGTCTTCTTTGCCAAAAAACAAAAGTCCTCCAACAGTAACCTTGCCATCAACAACAACTTTCAGTTTTTCCATCAACTCCGTGGGTGATAACTGATTATACCTGTGTTCCGGATTGATGTTCTTGAGATGATTTCTATATCTCTGCACAGTTGAGGTATCCAGATGAGTAATTTTAAGTTTTGTTTTCTCTTCATCTTTTTTATCAAAAGAAGAATTTCTGTACATAGCGTCAATTTCTTCTTTTGTTGCTCTCTGGTCGCCGCTTCCGGTTCTGATAAAAGTATTTGCCTGGTTGTTAAAGTAAATCGGCTTGTCTTTTGAAGATGCCGACACTATGTAAAATCCCAATACTGTTTTATTGTCAATTTTGTATTTCTTGCATTTGAATTCTAATTTCCTGTTAAACTTCTGTCCTCTCAATATTGTTGTAAAATCCTGCTCAACCTTTTCCGGATTATCAACCCCTAAAACAGTGTATTTTTTCCCGGATATTTTTACTCCAAGTATTACCCATCCGCCCGATGTATTGGCAAAAGCGCCGACGGTTTCCCATACATTTTTAGGAACTTCGGATTTTGCCTCTTTTACTTCAAAATCTTCCCATTCAATATCCTGTAATCGCTTAATAAGTTCATTTCTTGTCATATTTTGTTCACCTAAAATTAATTGGTGTGACCCTTTAATTCTTAAAAACTTTTCTGTTGATTCAAAATGTAGTTTCATAATTTTATATTTTATCAATGGATTTCATAGACAAACTACTACCCCATAGATCTTTTCTCATTGCTATAGCAACTTTTCTATAACTTTCGTTGGAAGGAGTATCAATAAATTTACCCATTGAGATAAGGACTTCTTCTGAAGCAAAAAGTATCATGTAATTCCATTCCATAATTATCTCGTCTTTTAAATCTTTAATATTCTGAATGTATTCTCTTCCGTGTTTGTGTAGCATTGACTTATTTTTTTCGAAATCCAACATAGAAAGCATAAGCATGATAATACATTTATAGCGGGTTTCTTTGACCTCTTGTTTCTGCAATAATGCGGAGTTTTTCCGTTCCCACAAAATACGAAAATAATTACCTAATAATCCACCCAGTCCCAATAATACTAATACACTAGTAATATTTTCAAATGTCATAATACTCCTATATTGTCTTAAATTCTACGCCGGCGTCTTTGAGTTGAAGGGCGGTGTTGGTTTTTAGTTGGTCGTTGCCGGAAAACAGCGAATCAAGGCAGATAAACTTTTTTGGCTTCAGTGTTGTTATCTCTTTTATCGCCTTTTCGCTTATTTTTGAGAGTGCCAGGATTATCTCATTGTCAGCGACGGAAAATACATCGCAATCGTCTATTTTATTTTCTTCTATTTTTGTATTGAGGTCATAGCCTGATTTCAAAAGTATTTCCCACATCATATTTGTTATTTGTGATTCGGATTTTATCGGTTTTTCAAATGCGTCAAGTTGTTTCGGTAGGTCGTCTTCTTTTATATCGCTTCGCCATATTTTGAAGTTTGACGGTTGGAGTTTGAATACTTTGAAGCCGAGGTCTCCCGTCTCTTGGGGGTCATTCTGAGGCGACTCGTCCTGAGCGGAGTCGAAGGAAGACGAAGAATCTGCTTTTAAAATACGAGACCCTTCGTTACTCTCAGGGTGACGGCTAAGATGCAATTTTGACTGTTTTGAATCGTTCGCAATGACATCCTTTAACTTTATAATTACTCGGCGGATACGCTCTTTACATATTTCAGCAATTGTTTTGTAACCGGCCTTAAATGCTTCAGAGTCCTCATCGCATTTTTCCGGCATCTGGACACATATAAACTTACGATTTCCACCATCTCCTTTATTCAAATCCAAAACTGCATGAGCAGTAGTCCCAGAACCAGCAAAAAAGTCAAGAACTAAGTCGTTACAACTTAATCCACCAATTTCAATAAGTTTTTTAGCAAGTCTATTTGGCTTGGGGAAAGAAAATATTTTAGCATCTCCAAAAATATCAACAACTTCCTTAGTCCCTTCTTGAGTAAAAATATCATCTATTAATGATTGAGCTTTAGTCTTACGTTGTTCTCCATTTTCTTCATTTAGATATTGTTTTGAATAAAGCACCCACTCACCATCTTTATTTTTATTAAAAATAACTTCATCTTTTGATAAAGCTTCTTCAAATCTTTCTTTGCTCCACCTCCATTGCCTTTTAGGATATACTTTTGTACCATCTGGTGCAATTACAGAAAATTTTAAGTTATCTCTTGTATCAAAACTCTTTACAGCTTCTAAAGGATGTGTCCTGTAATATCCAAGTTTCTCAAATTTTTCATCTTTATATTTATAAAAACGTTTTGCTTTTTCTTCCTCAAATTCAACCAATATTTCTGGTAAATCAATCTTGACTTTGGCATAAACCAATATATACTCATGAACAGAAACTAAATATTTTTCTTTTGCACCACCACCATATTTTTTCTTCCAACAAATAGTATCAATAAAATTCTCTTCACCAAAGATTTCGTTCATCAATAACCGCAGGTTGTGAACTTCGTTGTCATCAATGGAAACAAATATAACGCCGTCTTCACGCAATAGATTCCGTGCCAAAAACAGTCGCGGATACATCATTGAAAGCCAATTACTATGGAAGTGTCCGCTCTCTTTGTTGTTTTTTCTGAAAAGTCCTTCTTTGGTTAGTAGTCCTTCTTCGTCTTTGTCGCCAATACGTTTTAGATATTCGCCTTTTGATTCTTGAAATCTGTCGGGATAGATAAAACTGTCGTTACCGGTGTTGTAAGGCGGGTCAATGTAAATCATTTTTATTTTGCCGTAATACGCTTTTTGCAGAACCTTCAAGACCTCAAGGTTTTCGCCTTCTATGAAAATGTTTCCGGTCTTGTCAAATTCAATGGATTCTTTTTCCGCCGGCACAAGCGTTGCCGTAGTTGTTTCCTGCAATACCTTAAAGGCATCTGTTTTGCCCGCCCAGTTTAATACATATCTTTCGCCTTCGGTTACAACCACTTCACCGAGCGTAAGATGTAACTGATGCAAGTCAATTTTGCCCTCGGTAAATATCTCAGGTAATACTCCTTTCAGTTTCTCAATTTTTTCCTGCTTTACATCTTTTGACTCTCCATCCATATTCATCTCCAATTCTTATTTTTTTAATAGGGACAGCTACCTATATATTCTGAATAGCTTGTTTTCGCAGAAGTGAAAACAATTGATTTTATCTCGATTTTATCGGGATCATACTCAAAAAGCTTTGATATATATTATCTATAGAATTTATCATTATTTCAATTGTAAAATTATGTGCTTTTTCTTTCGAATTTCCCGAATAATAAGAAAAAATATAATTGTTTTCAGTTAATGAAATAATTTTATTTGCAAATTCTTCAGGAGCTCTATTTTTAATTAAAAGCCCGGTTTTTTCATCTTCAACGAGTTCCGAGACACCTCCGACATCAGATGCTATTACCGGTATACCAAAAGACATAGCTTCAAGCGCTGCTTGCGGTAAAGATTCTTCTTCTGACGGCAATAATAAAATATCAATTTTATGGTAAATATTACCTAAGATTCTATCCCATCCGTGAAATTCAACAGAATTATTTAATTTATATTTTTCAATTTTCAATTTTAAACTGTTCATTTCATGGCCATCGCCAACAATAAAAAATTTAATTTTTGGATTTTTTTCAATTACTATTTTTGCAATTTCAGGAATTAAATATACCCCTTTTTCATTGTGAAGGCGGCCAATATAACCTATTATGGGATTATTTATGTTGAAAGGCGGATGTTGAACTCCGGAAATATTACCGGTAGGTATACCATTATAAACAACTTTAATTTTGTTTTCAGAAATATTTTCCCTAATAATTAAAATATTTTTAGCATATTCTGAATTAGCAATTATTAGATTACAAGATTTTGAGGTTATCGTGTCAAGCCATACGTGATAAAACTTTTTCCAGCCGTCAATACTCCTTTGACTTGAAATTATGGTTGGTGTTCCGGCTATTTTGCCTGCGATACGTCCCACAATATTTGCACGGTAAAGATGTGTATGTATAATGTTTATTTTGTTTTCTTTAAGATATTTTATAAGTTCAAAAAAACTAAATTTTTTTACCGGTATTTTAAGATTTTCGATCTCTTTGCCTATTTCCCCGTTTTCTTTAAGATACCCAACAGAAAAATCATATTTATCTTTAAGGTTAGTGAGGATAGTAAGTAAATATTGTTCTGTTCCGCCGATATTTAAACTTGTTATAAGATGAAATATTTTAGGTTTGTTCATATCGAAGTCACCCCGTACGAAAATGTTGTAAAAATTACTTATTAATTATATTACATTTTAAAATCATTATAACGCTTCATTTTCTAACGGGGCTTACCCCGTACGAGATAGGAAGCATTTTGTAACGCTTCCGTGTAGTACTGATAAGAATTATTATTGTATTTTCTCATTCTTATTTTAATATCATTTATAACAATATTAACTCATCTCTAACGGGGCTTATTTAATATAATTGTCTATTATATTTTTTATTAGATTATAACCGGCTTCTAAATTTCTTTTAAGATGAATCAAATTTTTCATCCGCCAGATTTTTCTAAATAAATAACCGGGGTTTAGATATGTCCATAGAAATGCATAATAATATAATGATTTTAATTCTTTGTTGGTTAGATATCTCGTACGTATTACAGGCAGGGTTCCGGTAACGGAATGTGTTACATAATCGTTCCAGTCGTTGCTGATAATAAGATTTTCATCTTTCATTACTTTATAGACTTCCGTACCCGGGTATGGTATCAAAGTCTGAAAATAGAAAATGTCGGCGTAGGGAACAAGCGTTCTTGCAAATTTTATTGTTTTCAGAATTTCCTTTTTGTTTTCCCACGGAAATCCTATCATGAAATTAGCGCTTGTAAATATTTTGTATTTACGGCATAGTTTAAACGCATTTGTGACTTGTTCCAGATTAATATTTTTCTTGATTTGTTTCAATCCTTCCGGATAGCCGGTTTCAATCCCCAGGGATATTGCACTGCAGCCGGCCTCGGAAATATTTTTTGCAAATTCTTCATCAATATCGTTTACACGTCCAAGGCAGCTCCACTTTAAATCAAATTTACTTTCAATTAATAATTTACAAAGTTTAATTATTCTTTCTTTACTTATAGTGAATTCATCATCGTGGAAATATAAATGCCTGATATTGAATTTTTCGTAAAGGATTTTTATGTCACTGAATATTCTTTCAGGACTCATTGTTCTCCAGCGGTGTCCGAATACCGCTGAACTGCTGCAGAAAATACATTTAAAAGGGCATCCGCGGCTTGAAACAATAGTTGCAAATTTCCTGCCGTCATCCAGAGTTGCATAGTTTCGATATTTATCAATTTGTAAAAGATGATACGCAGGAAACGGAAGCGAATCGAGATCTTCAATAAGCGGTCTTGGTACAGTTAAGTTTATTTTACCGTCTTTTTTGTAACCAATCCCTTTAATTTCTTCTAATTTTCCTTTTTTTTGAAGAATATATTTTGTTAGCTCAACAGCCGTTATTTCACCCTCACCCATTACAACATAGTCTATTAAATCAATATTTGCCGTATCCGGCATTATTGAAACGTGAGGTCCACCGACTAGAGTAACGGTATTCTTATTAATTTCTTTAACCAATTTCAATATTTCCAATGCAGAAGGATATTCAGCGGTAACAGCTGTAAGACCTACAATTGAAGCCGATGTTTTAATTATTTCTTCTTTAAGTTCATCCCAGCTTAAGTTTAAAGCCGGCAAATCTATAACTTTAACAGTAAAACCTTCTTTTTCAAGTACCGCAGCTATAGATATTATTCCTATACGCGGACATATAGGTGCCGATGCATCCATTTTTTTGTATCTGAAATGAGGTATTATTAAAAGTATATCAGTCATTTTGTTTTACGTATTTCTCCCATAGATTTATTATTGTATATGCTGCAAATATATACATATACGGCATTATTGGAATTCTATAACGGATCATTGAACAAAAAACCATATGAAAAACTGTAAAGTAAATTAGCACTACCAGTGCCACAGTATAATTTTTCCAATATGTTTTTTGCAGGAATATTCCTGCTATTGCAAGAGGTATTATAAAACCGTGGCTAGCTAAACTTATTAATTTAATAGATGTCGGCCATGGAAAGAACGGCCAAGGTGTCCAGAATTTTATTAATTTGGCAAAAGAAAGCATTAAAGCTCTAAACGGGTTTTTTATGATAAAACTTATAGCCAAATTTGTATAATATTTATTTAAACCCACCTCATCTAAATTTGGAGGCGGATTGAAATAATCTGTTGTTTTACTTAAATCAGGCATTGTTGGCCAGTTGCCCAATTCAGATAATTTTAAAAATGGATTATTGGCGTCTATAAGGTTATATCCGCCTAGTGTTGAAAGCGGTACGAAGTGATGAAGTTTCTTATAATTTCTTATTGTCCATGGTGCTAAAACAAGTAAATATGCTACTAAAAAAATAACAATATTTTTGGGTTTACTCTTAAAAAATATTATAGCAAAAATCACAGGCAGAAGAAAAGGCGTTGAACGGGTATGCGTGGCTAATCCGGCGAACAATCCGGAGATTAAAAATAACATTACAGAATCTTTTTTTCTTATCCCCATCTCTAAAAATAAAAGAAATGCAAGAAAAAATAATGTGAATAAAACTTCTGTTAAAATAAGTTCCGTGGAATATACAAAAAAAGGATCAAGAGCGAAAAACAGTGAGGATAAGATACCTACTTTTTCGGAAAACAAGTTTTTACCTAATAAATAAATTATGAAACAAATAACAATTGAAATTACTATCTGAGCTATTTTTACATAGAAAGTGTTATTACCTGCTACTAAAAATATTGATGCAACAAAGAGCGGATAAGCCGGAGGTCTTGCAGCCCAGTTTATACCGTTTGTTATACCCTGGCCTTTAATTATATTATCTGCAATAATTATATAATCCTGAGCATCATTAATAATAGGCGTATTCACCTTTTTTATATATATAAATCTGGTAAAAAAGCATAACGCAAATATAATTAGTAATAATAAAACTTTTATTTTCATTTTTTATGTTGAATAACTATCAAGTCAGCAAGCAAGCCCATCATAACAATCAAAATAGCAGCAATGATAGCTAAAACATCAAATTCTCCCAGACTGTTAAACATAATAAAATCATATGTGCCTTTTGCCAAACCAATCAATAGTACCAATAAACTTACCGGTAGAAATATTCGCAACGGATTAAAATACATAATTGTGCGTATCGTTAGAAAGATATAATTATATGTGTCATTTATAGGATGAAAAGTTGATTTTCCTTTTCTTTTGTAGTAATCAATCGGAATAAATTTCACTTGTTGCCCATTACACAAAAACGCAAGAGTGATGGTACTTTCCCAGGAATGTGAATCAGGTAAAAGATAGAAATATTTTAGTGCAACATCTTTTCGTATAACGCGCAAACCGGAGTTCAAATCCGGAATTTTGGTTCTGCTCATATAGCTTGCGAGTTTTCTTATCAGGAATTTTGGAATGCGGCGGATAAGAGATTCTTTTATCGCATTTTCACCTATGCGCGCCCCGATCACCATATCATATTCACCGATATATTCCAATAATTTAGGAATATCCTGATTTGGATAAGTGGCGTCGGCATCCGTTGTAATTACGATATTGCTTTTTGCATTCAAAATGCCTGTTTTACGCGCGGCACCTACGCCTCTGTTGACTTTATGCTGAATTAGGATTGCGCCCTTTTGTTTAGCTATTTCAGCAGTTCTATCTTTTGAACCGTCATCAACAACGATTAGTTCATAATCTATATTTGCCTCTTTCATAGTTTTTCTGATTAGGTCTATATCAGTTCCTAAAGCTTCTTCCTCATTGTGTGCCGGAAGGATAATACTTACGAATTCTTTCATTGCTCCCCCTTATAAATCAATTTAAAATGTAAAATTAAAAATTACAAATTTATGTTTTTTATCCATTTACTCTTTACCTAGCCTGTCCTGAGCACATTCGAATCTGCTCAGTGCAAGCTTGTCAAAGGACTTGTCCTGAGCGACTGGAAGGAGTCGAAGGATTACCCGTTACTATAAACTCATTATACCATAAAGCAAGCGAAACTAAAGCCTGAATCTGCCTGCCGCTATCTTTTTTATTTTTAGTGTGCGAATCAAAAATTTCTGAAATATAATTTTTATTTAAGAAACCGGACTTCATCAAATTGCTGTCTAAAACCGTTTCCCTCGAGAAATTATATAAATCCTTTTTAATCCATTTTGAGAGCGGAGCAGAAAAACCCATTTTTTTCTTCTTTATTATTCTCTTTGGCAAAAGGTCTTTAACAGTTTTTCTGAATAAATATTTGGTTGTCAACTTATTGTGTTTTAAATGAACGGGAATCGTTTCCGCAAATTCAACCAGTTCTTTATCAAGAAAAGGTACTCTGACTTCAAGTGAGGTTGCCATAGAAGATGCATCGACATGAGGCAATAAACAATCGCCTAAAAATGTCCTTGAATCAACATATAATAAAAGATTTGTCGGATCGGTTTTGTCCGGTAATTCATTGCTATAACGTTCAAAGACAGAAAAAGAATTATAATTACTAAGATTTGATTTAAAATCTTTTGAATATAGTTTTTCTTTTTCATCTTCAGTAAATATTTCTTTCCAGTACATATGAGCGCGTAATAGCTCAAGCTCTGTTCCTGAGGCAAAACGTTTAGCTTTGTAATCAAAACTAATATTAGACATTGAAACCGGTAGTTTATTTACAATATTGTTTGTCAGTGATCTAAACAATTTTGGAAATTTTTTGTAAATTTTTGCGAGCTTATATGCTGTTATGGTCGGATAACCCGCCAATATTTCATCTCCGCCTGTACCGCTAAGTATTACCGTAACTTCTTTTTTAGCAAATTCCGAAAGGCATAATTCCAAAGCGGAAGTCCAATCCCCGTTAGGTTCTCCAAGATGATGTATAAGTTTCGGCAAATACTTGATATAAACATCAGGGCCTACTTTGATATCTTTATGTTGAGTTTTATACATATCAGCAACTAATTTAGCATCTTCAGATTCGTCAAATGACTTATCATCGAAACTGATTGAGAATGTTTTAATCGCAGAGACATTCAATTTACTCATCATTGCTACGATTGTTGTAGAATCCAAACCGCCGCTTAAAAAAACCCCGAGTGGTACATCACTGATTAGCTGTCTTTTTATTGCACCATTAATGGTTTCATATAATTTTTCAGTATAATATTTTTCACTAAAATTTTCATAAATTAAAAATTTCGGTTCCCAGTATTTTATTAATTTATTTTCTTTACCGTGAAATACCATCATATGCGCGGCAGGAATTTTTTTTATTGATTTGAACATTGTTTCCGGTGAACAGGTAAAATAAAAAGAAAAATAATTATCCATTGCTTCTGTATTGATTTCTTTTTTTATCATATTCGATGCAAGAAGCGAGTTTATTTCGGAAGAAAATACTATTCCGTCAGAGTTCAAAAAATATAATAACGGTTTAATACCGAAAATGTCCCTTGCAAGAACAAGCTTTTTATTGTTTTCATCCCAAAGAGCTATGGCAAACATACCATTAAGCTTTTTAACAAAATCCAGACCGTATTGTTCGTAAAGATGGACTATTACTTCAGTATCCGAATTCGTATAAAATTTATGACCTTTAATTTCAAGGTCATTTTTTAATTCCGGGAAATTATAAATTTCACCGTTACATATTGTCCAGATGCTTTTATTCTCATTATGAATCGGCTGGTGGCCTGTTTGTAAATCAATTATTGATAACCGGCGCATGCCTAAGCCGATATTTTTATTTTTTTCACCATTTTGAATATAAGTACCTTCATCATCAGGACCTCTATAAATCATTGCATCACACATTTTTTTTAAAATGCTGATATCAACATTCTTCTGTTCGTCAAAGTGTAATATACCGCAAATTCCGCACATTAGAGAAATCTCCCAAAGATAGACTTAATATTATTTTTTATAAGATCATCCTTGAATAACTGTGAATAGTAGTTAATAAAATTAATAAATATCCAGAAAATAATTAAATATAATTTCCACTTTTTCATTTAACCTCGTATACTTCAACATCGTTTTTTTCATAGAGCAGTTTAAAGTTTTTCTTATTATTATTATTTAACCATGATATACACATTCCCGGCGGCTGGTATAAATAAGTGTAAAAAAGGTTATTTTCATTATCTTTTGTCAGATCTTTTCTAAGAAGTACCAGGTAGTTTACACCATCTTGATGTAAACGCGCAATGACCTCTTTAATATTTTGGCTGAAAAAATCCGGAGGATATTCTCCCATTCCCAGCGCCATATTATTCTGGTAGTAATATTGCGGTGCCCATACCGTACCAAGAAACAGAACTTTTTTGTTTTTAGGAATATTTTCATTTATATATTTTACTACAGGATAAGTTTCTAAAATGGTATATTCACGGGTTAGATAAGAATCTACAGATTCTTTTCCAATAAACAGCGGTATTCTTTTAAAACCCCAATAAGCGCTAAAAACTGCATTAGGAAGAATTAGAGCGAAAACTACAACAATATATATTATTTTCCTCCATATCGAAGATATTTTATTTATAATTAATGATATAGAAGATGCAGCACAAATTGATAATAAAGGAAATGATAGTAAATAATATCTCTGTTCCGGAACAAATATTGCATAAACTATAAGCATAATTAGTGCAGAAAGAAGAAATATGCGTTTAGCGAACACAGAATCTTTAAAAAATAAAATTATCGGTGCAAAAGCTACAATTATCGCACCACAACTCCATATTATGGGCTTTGTTGGAAATTTATATAAAAAGGTTAAAAGATTTTTATCTACTAAACGAAATTTCATCATCATAGTAAAATATTTATCATCAGCCATACCGGATATTAGTTTCATGGGATATGTCGGATTGCCTGTAAATAAAAAGCTGCGTATTAGCCATGGCGAAAACATTGCAAATACAATTAAACAATAAGTTATCATTTTTAAAAGAGTAGTCTTAATGTTTACAGTTTTATCAAATAAAAGCAGTATAAAAACAAATAAAATTAAAGCACCTACGATCGGATAACTATGAGGCCGGGTGCCCAATGAAATTCCTGCAAAAAAAGCGCTGAGATAAAACCATTTGTTTTCCTCCATATCATCTTCCCAGTTGAAAAAAGCATACACGGATAAAAGCAGGAAAAAGATATTTATTATATCTGCAGAAGTAATACCTGTTAACGAAGTGATAATGGGCATGGTATAAAAAATTACAATGGTTAATAGCGCGGTTTCTTTGGAAGTATATTTTTTTGTGAAATTATACAAAATCAATATTAATAAGAGTCCTATAAAATATACCATAAGTTTGGCAGACAACGGACTTCCGGTTACCATTGCAAGAGTAAATAACAATTGCCCGTATTGCGGATAGTAACTGCTGAAATTGTCATTCCTAACAATTATTCTGTGGTTATCATAGTAGTATCTAGGCAGGCTTATTTGGTAAATAAGCTCATCATCAGCTGCAGGCGGAGCATAGTTGTATAAAAAATTAAAGGTTATGTTTGAGAAAAGGATTATAAGCAGTACCAAATTTATAAGAGAACGGTTTTTTAATTGTTTAATTATCGAGTATGATATACTGGTAAAGTTTAGAATTATTTCCTTTGTTTCTTTGAAATTAAGTAAAAATAAAAGAGCAAATAATGTTAAAAATAATTTTTTGTATAAAAGGCCTAAATGTCCCAGAATGAAAGTTGAAAATATTAAAAAAAATAATCCTACGCCAAATGAAAAGATATAATTTTCATTAATTGCATTATAAAATTTAAACCATTTCAGTATTTTTCTTCCTAATATTACCGATGCAAGGTATAAAATAATAATACTTAACAAATCTACGGGTAAATTCTTAATCATTTATATTTTTTCTTTTGAATAAATCTTTCAGGCGATGCTCAAAAACGGTTGCTGCATTTTTTTGTGAAAATAAATTTTTAATAGTACGGAATACACGTTTCGGATACAAAATATAGCCGATAATATAATTTAAAAGCGTGAAAACTATGCGGATAAGCACGATTAGTTTTGAACTTATATTAGAATTATAAGATATCAAATTTGTGGAAAGATAAGAACCGTTTAAAGAAGTAAGATTAAAAAAATAATCGTCATTCAAAATAATCTTTTTGTCACTCATAAGCTTGCCGAAAATCTCGGTACCGGGATATGCGGAGAAAATAAATACAGGTACTTCATCCACCCCTTTAATAGACATTTTTAGACCGTAAAATAATGTTTTAAAAATATCATCCCATGTTTCATCGGGAAAGCCGATAATTAGGTTAATCCGGACTGTTAAACCCTGTCTTCTGGCTTCTAAGACCGATTCTGTTAGTCGGTTAAGGTGAAGCTTTTTTTTTATTAATTCCAGAATTCTCAACGAACCGCTTTCTGGAGCATAAGCAAGGTAATTGCAACCCGTCTTTTTTAATAGACTGATTGTTTCTGAATCAAGTGCTTCACTTCTTGTTCCGCTCGGCAGAGACCAGAACAGATTTATCTTTTCAGAAATCAATCGCTGACAAAATTCTATAATCCACTGTTTTTTTACAATTGCTGTTAAGTCGTATAGCTGCAAGCTTGTAATATTGTATCGTGTAATGTAATACTTGATTTCCTTGATGATATCATCCATATCCCGCAAAACATATCGGTTTGTCCACATTTGCGGACTTGAGCAAAATGTGCATTGATATGGGCAGCCCCTTGATATAATAAAAGGCATGTCACGTTTTGTAGCGATACCGTATGATTTGCCTTCTTTCCAGAAGGTCTCTAAATATCCTTCCGGCCAGGCAGGCCATGGAATATCATTTAAATTTTCAATTCGCGGAGTTCTATCTCCGTTTTGACAATATTGGTTATCTTTATTTAAATATCCTATTCCTTCAATATCAGCAAAATTACCGGTTTTTGAATAAGTTTCTAAAAGTTTATAAAAAGTATGTTCTCCTTCACCGCGTACGCAGACATTTAATTCAGGACAATCTCTAAGGCTATATTCAGTTAGAGCGGTTATGTGTTCCCCTCCGGCCACAAACAATGCTTTCGGAAAAGATTTGCGTACCTTTGCAATCAATGTTCTCAAAACCGGCCATTCTCCGGAAAACATCGCCGAAAATCCGATTATATCCGAATCTTTAGGTATTTCAAAAATTATTTTCTCAAATTGTAATCCCTGACAACTGTAACCGGGTCTGTCTTTAAATGGCCAGGTTAAATTAAGGCCTTCTTTAATAGCATCAACGATAACGGTTTTATATCCGTATTTATTAAGGTAACTTGAAATATATGCATAGGCTATTGCGGGAGTCGCTTCATTGTTAACAGATCCGTTTTTAAAAACAATGGGACCGCGTACCAGTGCAACGCATTTTTTTTTATCTGTGTTCATCATTGTTTCATCTTTATTAATCGGTTTTCATTTAAATATATGCGATGTTATTCTTCTTAGAATAAAGGCAATATCATTGATTCTTGCCCGTTTAATTAAATTAATAATTTGCCGGGGCCGCATATAAAATGTCAAAAAAGCTTTTTTCTGGATTTTTTTTAATTCTTTCCTCGTTATTCCTGCCGGTGAAAAAGGAACATCCGTATTAAAAAAATCCGACCAGTTAATGTTAGCGACAGCTTTTTTAACTTCTTCATTTTTTAAAATATCGCTTCCGGGAATTGGCATGAATGCACCAAACTGTGCCCAGTCTATATTAAGCGATTTCGAAAAGCCTATGGTCTTTTCCATATCTTCTCTGGTTTCCTCAGGATATCCTAAAATAAAATACCCCGATACTTCCAGCCCTGCTTCTTTAATTAATTTTATTTTTTTAGTGATTTCTTCTATTTTTAAGTTTTTCTTCATAAGTTCAAGAATCCGCTGGGAACCAGATTCTATTCCGACATAAATATTATAAAATCCGGCCTTTTTCATTAATTGAAGCAATTCTATATCAATTCTATCAAGTCTTACACCGTTCGGGCAGGAATATGTAAGCGGTAAATTTAAATTTATCAGTTTACGGCAAAACTCTTTTGCAAATTCAATATTAAAAGTAAAATTATCATCTTCAATATGAATCTCTCTTATTCCGTATTTTTGATAAAGAAGTTTAATTTCTTCTATAACATTTTCTATTGAACGGTGCCGTATCTTTCGTCCTACAATATTATGTGCCGAGCAAAAAGTGCACAAATAAGGACAGCCCCTGGTTACTATAATCGGAGCGGTTGGAAATTGTTTTGTAAAGATACCGTGAGCTCCGCCTCTATACGTGCTCAATTTAATCAGATCCCAGCTGGGAAATTCTATACTATCCAGGTTTTCAACAAAAATTTTCGGATTTATATTTATCTTTCCGTTTTCTTTCCACACAAGGCCGGGAATATTTTTAAACTCTTTTTTTTCTGCTTTTTTTGACAGTTGTTCAAGCAATAAAGGCAGGCCCTTCTCAGACTCACCGGCAAAAGCAAAACTTAAAGAATCTAAGTAAAGCATCGTCTCTTCCGGATCACCGGACGGATGCGGCCCGCCGGCAAGAGTTATTATATCGGGATTTATCTCATTAACTATCTCGATGCTTTTTTTTACATTTTCAATATCACAGGAATATACATTAAAACCTATAACATCAGTCGGATTTTTTTGCACATAATCTCTAAAACTGTCAAGATCAAGCCCTTCTTTTACACAATCTAAAATTCTTACATTGTGCTGCTTTCTTATAGAAGAAGCTAAATATCCCAATCCCAAAGGAGGTGTTAGATTTATTGTATGATTTTTATTTTTTACCGGTTGAACTAACAGAACATCCATAATTAATTTTAAATACTGATAGGATTAAATGTCATTGCCGGAATACATTTTTTGAATTGTATATAAAGGAATATTGATACTTTCTTTTAATATCTTTGAAATATATTCACTTAGTATTCCCAATATAAAAAACAGACCGGCAAAAGAGATAGAAAGAAAAATTATCATGCTTGCCCAGCCGCTTACGATCCCTGCCTTAAAAAACCTGATATATACGGCGAACAGTGAAGCACAAATCGAAAACAGAATAAATACAATTGAAAGAAAAATCGGAAGTTTTGTTCCTATACTTGAATAAGAAACAAGAAACTCAACTGCTATTTGAACCTTCTCAAAGAACTTTCTTGTATCTTTATAATCATTATTTACTGGTTTAAATCTAATATTTGTTTTCATGAAACCTGTTAAAAATAAAAGTGCTTTTCTGTTGCGGATTTTCTCGTTTATATTTAATATGGAATTCATAGCGCGCCTGCTATAAAAAATAATCCGTTCAGAATATACATCAGAGTCAATATAGGAAAATTTGTTGAATAGAAAGTAAAATACTTTTGTAAAAAATGCCCTTTTTGTCGGTTCAAGGGTAACAACATCATAACCCTTTTTGGTTCTGTCGTACATTTCATTAATCAACTCCAAGGGATAATCAATGGTCGGAGTCTCGAATTCAAAGATGTAATCGCCTACAGATTTATCTGCGCCGGCAAGCAGTGCAAGTTCTTTATTATGTTTGCGGGCAAGCCGGATGATGGATACCTTGATTTTCATCAATTTAGTAACTTCAACCGCTTTTTCGTATGTTCCGTCTTGCGAAAAATCATCAACAAGTATATATTCATAATTTTCAAATTTAGATGAAATAACCTGATTAATATTTTTGATAAAAGTTTCTATTTCTTTTGAAGAATTGTGTAAATAAACCACGATTGAAACAAAAGGTTTTTCTTTATATTGCATTGATTATCTCCTCCAATTCATAAATTGTATTAATTTTACCTGATAATACAGAAATAAATAAAGGACTTTCATTATATTTTTTTATAACAGTAGGACGGGAATCGTCTATTTCAGATGCCATCATAATTGGCTTAATTGAAAAAAGTGATTCTTTAAAATTGAGTTCATATGCCGGTTTAAGATATTTGTATGCTAATTGTCTCATATAAACGTATGATTCTTTGGGCCTAGTTTTACAAGTATTACAATTTTGCAAAACATTTGCTGTGCAGGATGTATTAACCTTCTGGCATTTAAAAACAGGCAAGCGGTTATAAGATGTATTATGCGGAGTAAATTCAACGGCTGTAAGGGAATGATAACCGCTCTTTCCATAAGGCATGGTCGAAAAAAAAGGGCCGTCCATTACCGTTATCCCTATATTTTTAAGCTGCTGGTTTACACTGCATAAAATCACTTCGCAAATCTCATATTTCAAATCAAATAATTCAAAGCCAAATAAGCTTAAGATCTGATTTACGCTGGCATAAGTACAGTTAAAGACGCCTTTTGTTTTAATACGTGAACCGTCTTCAAAAGTCAAATAATAAAATTCGTTATCTTTTTCAGTTTTAACAACCCGCTTATTTAAAAATAATTTAAAGTTGTCAAAATTGTTAACCTTCTGAACAAGCACGTCTTTTATTATTTCCGAATCAAAAGCGTATTCTTCCGTTTCATAAGCACCCTCAATTGTACCCGGATTGAAATAGATAGACGGATTCACTTCTAAAACAGGAATTTCACAAAATTCGCAAAATTTCAAAAATTGCCTGTGTGATGTATAAGAATTCCTGTTGGATACCGCATAAATTTTTTTAAATGAAGAGTGAATGGCGGGTTTAAATTCTTCACAGAATCGGTTGAAATACTTTGAAGATGTCTTAGCAGTACTTACACTTCGCAAGTAATGATATCCTTTATGAACCCGTCTCTGATTTATATCCGACGCTCTTTTAAAGACTTCGTTATCGCATTCAATTAAAGCAACATTAAGATTTTTCTTAGCTAATAAATAAGAAGCATAAAATCCGTAAATGCCTGCTCCAAAAATTACGAAATCGAAGTAGTTTTCTTTAGCCATAAGTTTTTACTAAATCTCAACTTAAATATTTCTTTCATGTATTTGTAAATAGTTTTTGAAATATCAACCCTTGAATCCCCGTCATCTTTCCATTGAACCGGAAGTTCATAAATATTCAATCCTGACCATTCAGCTTTAATAAGCATTTCGGTACAAAAAAACCAGTCATTATTATCAATACCGGCTTTCATCAATTTGTTAAATGCAGTTCTTTTTATAAATTTAAAACCGCACATACCGTCTGAAAAATTAACGTTAAGAATAGCTTTCAAAATAAAATTAAATCCTCTGGAAGTGGTTTCTCTCAATGCTGACCTATTAATGACTTTAGAACCAGGCAGTATTCTTGAACCGTTTACTATATCTATTTCATCATTTTGCATCTTACTAATTACATCTAATAGATGGGTAAGATCAGTAGCCAGATCAACGTCCATATATCCAATGATGTCGGCATTTGAAGCATTCCATGATTTTTTTAATGCTAAACCAACCCCTTTTTGCCCAACTTTAATATAACGTACCTGGGGATATTTTTTTTCAAGCAATGTTGCTATTTCTTCGGTTCTGTCTTTCGAACCGTTATCTGCTATAACAATTTTATAATTAGATATGTTATTTTTCTGAAGAAATTCTATTGTTGTAGACAAGCCGTATTCCAGCCTTTTTTCTTCGTTGAGTACAGGAATAGTTATTTCCAAACTTAAATTTTTCATATTTTAACCGGACTAATTCTTATGCACTGAAGATTCCAGCTTTTCTATTAATTTAACTACACTGTAAGCTGAGTTTTCATCATTTGCGGGAGTTATTTTATTCTTTAAACAATTAGAAAAATATTCAACTTCTGTTTTTATCGCTTCTGCCTTAGGAACTGCGACTGTCTCAAAATCTTTTTCAAGTTTATATTTGAAAGTTTTGCTTTTTGTATCGAAAACGGCAGATTTATTGTAAATTTTCAATTTATCTGCTGCGGTATCATCCCAGTAAAGAATTCTTTTAGTTCCTGTAATAACTATTTTTCTCTCCTTCACAGGGAATAGCATATTAACTAAAACTTCAGCGCTAAATCCGGAATCGTATTGAAATGAAGTATATGCCGTATCCGCAACTTTATCTACTATATGTGAAAAACCGCTCGTTTTAATATTCGTTATTTTTTGTTTTCCAAAAAGATCCAGCAAGATATAAGCATCATGATATAAAAGATGCCATAATATATTGGTATCTTTTTGAAATAACCCGAAATCAGCCCTGGTTGAGTGAAAATGCAGAATGTTGCCTAAATATTTGTTTTTAATTAATTTTTTTAATATTCTGTATTGTGGAGTGAATAAATATGAATGATCTACCATTATTATCTTTTTTTTCTTTTGGTTCAGTTTAATAATATCCAAAGCTTCTTTTGAACTTAACGTAAAAGGTTTTTCTACAAAAATATTTTTGTTATTTATTAAAGCTTCCCGAATCAGGCTATAATGTGAGCGTGCCTGTGTATCAATAACAACGGTATCAATTTCTTTATCTTTAAGTATATCTTTGTAATCAAGGCAGGTTTTAATGTTTTTAGAAATATCAACAACATTTGAAAGTTTTTCGGAATTATGATCACAAACTTTTAGAACCTCAAAATTTTCATTATTATGAAAATTCCGTAATAAAATAGGACCCCAATATCCAAAACCAATCAGTCCGATTGTAATTTTTTTATTTTGCATATATTTATATTATTATATATTTTATTTCGATTTAATTCAAGCAATTTTAATGACTGAAAATGCTTCTAAAAGGAGGAATGTTTAAGATTTGTTTTTCTTGAAGATTGATATGTAGTTCGGTACGCGAATCATCTCGGGTATTTGCCGGTTTACTCGTATATTGAAAATACTGAAACTTTTATCAAAATTTTCGATATTTTCATAGTGATATTTTTCTTTTAGTTTATTTAGGAATCCAGGTTCATTTAGCAAATTAATTTCAACATCACTTATTATTAAGTAATCAGGTAAATTTTTTTTAAGTTTGATATATCCGGGATAAGAAGGTAAATCTCCGTTTAATAGTATAAACTTATAATTAGGCAAGTTTAAATACTCCGGATGCCGGTATTTTCTATCAACTATACCAGGTGAAAACCACGACGGTTCGCGGAGCAGTCCGATGCTTGAGCCCGCAGTGATATTATTTTCTATCCATTCGGAAGAAACATCCCTTAAATCGGGTTCGGTTCTTAATTTTAACAAGGCAAGCGAAAAAGGTAAAATAGTAAGAAGAATTAATATAGTCATAAACAGACCTAAAACAGCTTTTTTATTCCATATATTATTTGTTAGATTTGCCCCCAGAATTATTAAAAAAGGAACAATTGGCAGTATTCTACCTGGAAAAGCGTTTACTCCTGCTCTTATAAAAAAGAAAAGTAAAATAAAAATCCATGTAAGAATAATATAATCTTCTGATTTTCTTTTTATTATTGCATATAAAATACCTATCAGGCATAAAATAAGTAAAAATATTCCAAAGCTTTCCAAAAAACTTCCATACAGCGGTAAAATCGAATAATTAGCGGAAGATATGCCTGCTACAGCTATCGGCGATTTTATCCCTTTTATAAAATTAGGATAATCGAGAATTGCATAAGGAGTGCCGATTAAAAAAGAAAAAACCATTGCTGTCAGGCCGAAAACCAGTTTTTTTAATTCTTTTATTTCTTTGCGTAGAAAGTGTGTGACAATTAATACTAATAATAAAGGCCCTGCAGAGTACCGTGTTGAAATCGCAAAACCGATGCATACCCCGGCTAAAATATAATCTTTTTGTTTTCCGGAATCTAAAATATTTTTAAAGAAAACAAAAGCAAGGACAATCCAGAGAACTCCCGGTACATTCATTAACAGGTACTGTGAATAGGTTACGTGGACCGGTGCAAGACCTAAAAAAAGCGCCGCAAGAATACCGGTTCTGAATCCGTACATTTTTTTTGCGACTATAAAAGTAACCAAAATGGTTAAAACCCCGTAAATAACTGAAAGTAAACGGCCGACTAAAAAGAATTTTCTCCATTCATTGATATTATTGAAATAATATTCTTCATTGTTTACAATTTTAATATATTTAATAAAAGACAAAATTTTTAAAGTAGCAGCGTATTGATAAAGGAAAAAAGTACCTTCTCCTAAAGCATAAGGGTCTCTTTCGCTAACCGGGTTAAAATTTAATTTTGAAGGATTCATTGCCTGAAGTTTTACAAGATGAGTATTTTCATCGGGATGATATGTTACGGTATGAAACTTATTTGGCAGTCCCCATTGGATTCCTGTTAACCGTATGACGGCACTTGCGATAAGAATAACTAATAAAATTATGGTTTTCTTCATTTTTCCCGGCTTGCAAGCATTCTTAGCGAAACCTTTGCTTTTCTGAGAAAATCAATCGGTGATTTTAGCTTTAACATTTTCTTTAAAATATATTTCGGGCGCAGATAGAATTTTTTATAAGCATAATTCTGCAAATGAGCTAATTCTTCCCTGGATAAATATTCATTACAAAGGTTAGGTATAAAATCTTTACTTGGTGAAATGCTGAAATCTTTCCAATAATCACGGTCAAAAAATTTATTTTCAAGCAATGAATTATAAAGTTGTGTACAAGGAAAAGGCGTGGTTATGGAAAATGTGGCATAATCCGGGTCTAATTTTAATGAAAAAGATATTGTTTCTAAAATGTCTTCACGTGTTTCTCCCGGGGAACCTATCATAAAATCTGTGGAAGTTTCGAATCCTAATGATTTCGCCAGTAAAACAATTTCTTTGGATTTATCAGGATTTATTTCTTTCTGCAATACTTTTAAAGTCTTGGATAATGCCGATTCTATGCCAAATGAGATTTTTTCGCAGCCGGCCAGTTTTAATCTCTCCATCATGTTTTTATCGATTGTATCTACCCTGCTACGGATATTCCATTTTATATTTAATTTTTTTGAGATTATACCGTCACATATGTCCAGGACTCTTTTTTTATCAATTGTAAATGTTTCATCAAAAAACCAGAATTCTCTAATTCCTATATTTACGCAAGACTCTAATTCTTCAATTACGTTTTTAGCAGAGCGTGTTCTCCATTTTTTACCCAGGAAATGATAGCAAAAAGAGCATCTAAACGGACAGCCTCGGCTTGTGATGATTGTAGTAATAGGATGTTTTTCTCCGAGTATGGAATAATATTCTTTATACGGAGTAAGATTCCGGTCGGGTAAAGGAATCTCATCTAAATTTTCAATAAAATCCCTGTATCCGTTATTTATTATTTGTCCCTGTTTATTTTTAAATGCTAATCCCGGAATTCCTTCAAGATTTTTTCCTTCGTTTAAATTATTGACTAAATCGGAGAATGTCTTTTCCCCCTCTCCGATGACTACAGAATCAACATCTTTCTGCAAAAGTGTCTCATTAGGATAAATACTTACATGAGGTCCGCCCATAGTGACATGTATATTTTGATTGACTTCTTTTACTGTTTTGGCAATAAGTAAAGCATCTATAAGCGTGAAAGAAGTCGCGGTTATTCCTACTAAGTCCGGCAAATAATTTGTAATTTTATTTGCTATATTATTTAGGCTTATTTTATTTAAAAGTGCATCCAGAATTTCAACATTTATGCCGGTCTTATTTGATAAAGACGAGGCAAGATACATCAATCCCAATGGCGGAAAAATACCGGATTCTTCATCGATATATGAAGGTAAATGCGTTAAAATCATGTTTGTGTTTGGCGGATTAATTAAGAGTATTTTCATCTGTTTGCCGGGTTTCTGTTTTCCAAGTTATCATTTGTGCGAGCAGTCCTAAGCCGCCTTTAATATACGAATAGAGTTCATGAAAAGTTTTAATTTTTGATATGATATGTAATAATTGGCGCGGTCTCATATAAAATTTTAAATTGGCGTTAAAGACTATTTTTTCCAAATCTAAATTGCTATTTTTATTGATAACGGATTTAGTTCCTATAGCAACAAAGTTTTTCCAGTCAATCTGATCCAGCGGTATATCTTTGAAAAAATATTGGAAATCTTTTGTGCCGGGATACGGAACCAGCATATTGAAAAATGATAATGTCGGATTAATATCGATAGCAAAATTAACCGTACTGTTAATTTCTTCTATGGTTTCTTCCGGTTCGCCGAAAACAAAAAACGCCTGCGTTTTCATTCCCAAACGGTTAGCGGCGTCAATAACAGTTTTGCATTGTTGCGGAGAATACGGCTTGCCCATTATTTTCAAAATTCTCGGAGATGCCGATTCTATACCGAAACCTATATTATAGCAACCCGCACGTTTCATTAGTTTTAAGGTTTCTTCATCTACAGCAGTTATCTGAGAAAAACAAAACCATTCCAGGTTCAGTTTCTTTTTTATCATACCTTCGCATATTTCAAGTAATCTATTTTTATTGATAGTGAAAGTATCATCTGTAATTAGTAGTTGCCTGGCCCCGTACTGTTCTTTTAACATAGACATTTCACCAAGCACATATTCTGCACTGTTAACCCTGTATTTTTTACCTAAAGTTAATCCGGAAGCACAAAAAGAACAATTAAAAGGACATCCTCTGCTGGTAAGTATAGTAAAACACTTGCTGTATCTTGCGTTGTGTAAATTTGGATAAAACAGTTCTTGCGGTATCATATCCCTGGCAGGATAAGGCAAACTATCTAAATCCATGATGAATGGACGGCATGGAGTTAAATTAACCTTATTTTCATGCCAAAAACATAGGCCGGGAACACTATCAGGCATTTGTTTATTTTCCAGGCATTTTAAGAGTTCCAGCATTGTGTATTCACCTTCACCGACAACTAAATAGTCAAAGCAAGTATGATATTTTTCAATGATGAATTCTGGAATAGCGCTCGCGTGAATACCTCCGAGTATTACCTTGCAATTGCAGGTTTTTTTAGCTAGTTTTGCCAGTTCAACGGCGTTGTAAAAATTGGGTGTTGCACTGCCGATACCGACTATGTCAGGTTTCTTTTCGGCGAAGATTTTACTTATTTCTTCTATGTTTAATTTTTGAGCTTCAGGTTCGTAAAGAGATACTGAGTACCCGTTTTTTTTAAGGAAAGATGCGATATATCCCAAGCCTAAAGGAAAATACCTCCCGGCTGCGGACTTAATGGGTCCATATAAATCAACATACGGAGCACTGATTAGTAAAACATTTAACATAATGTATCCTGCATCCAGTCAAGGCCGGGACCTTGGCGGGCATCCGTCGCAGCGGACGCTCCTAGAATCCTTAAGGTAGATGTTATAATCCCGATTGTTATCGGGATGGAGCTTCATTAAGAGGGCAGGTCTTGAATCTTGAATTTCTGATATTAACTTAATCCCTTATAAAACCATTATATTTAATTTGTTTTCTTTTTCAAGTAATACTCGCCAAAAGCTGTCGCAATTAGGTGGTTCCATTAAAAATAGTTGGTTTTATCCCCATTATCCCAATGCACAAATAAATTTCAACACCGTTTTAGGCAAGGATATCTTGCCACTACTTCCTAATACTGCGGAATAATTGCGGGATATGGTGGGATAATCTATAATTTCAAATCCTACGGATTTAGCAATTTCAAGAGTTTCATTAAAATCTTCTTTTGTTTCCCCTTTCCCTAAAGAGTTTCGTTTTTATTTTTAAAGCTGTAATAATCGTTATGACCAATAATGATATGATCCAATAATGTTATTTCAACTGTTCTGAGAGCATTCTTAATGGTTTTAGTTACATCTATATCATCCTGTGACGGTTGTAACGCTCCTGACGGATGATTATGTGCAATAATAACGCCAACCGCATGATTATATAGTGCTCTCTCAACAACCTTTCTTGGATATACAACAGCGTGGTTCACAGTACCGCTTTCAAAGGTCTCAATACCAATCAGCTTGTTCCTATTATCCAAAAAAAGTATTTTAAATTCTTCGTCAGATGCACCTCTTAGAGAAGTTTTCAAATAATCATAAACAAGCTGCGGTGACGAAAGCAAATCTTTATTATGAATACCTTTCTCCATATATAGAATTGCTACATCTTTCAACAATTTTAGAAAAAATGCGGTATGTTCAGAAATTCCTTTAACTTCTTCTAAATATTTTCTATCTGCATCCAACACTCCATTAATGGTCTTAAACCTGCTAATCAGTTCCTTTGCAATCGGTTTTGTATCTTTGCGCGGAATCGCATATGATAATGCCAGTTCCAACACTTCGTAATCAAGCCAGCCGTTTATTCCGTTTTTTTTGTATTTTTCCTTGAGCCTCTTCCGATGCCCAATATAGCTTGGTTTCATAGTTTCTATTATGTCAATTAATTAGGTGTGCTTGATTTTTATTTTTGCCATTTTTTTCAGATTTCATTGTAGGGTGCGTTCCACGAACGCACCGATATTAATTATTCATTCATCACAAGACGGATACTGCATAGGAGATTTGCCAATTTTTTGTAATACTGCCGGTTTTATTTTTATATCTTTTGAAACATCTTTTATATCTATTAGTTTTACCGTAAACCGCCATTCATCACCATAATCAAAAAAGAAAAGCATTTTCTCTCCGATATTTTCAAATGCCTGACTGACTTTTGTCTTTTTAACGCCCTTGGTGATTTCTGATAAAGGTGTTTCACCGACATCAACAAATAATTCAAATGCTTTCGTTGAATTGTTAAGACGATTAAAATTATCATAAAATCCGAAACAATGGTCAAAATAAAAACCAAAGGATTTGGTTATAATTTTGGCGAAATTGTAAAGAGCATCCTTCCCGGCAATCTGAATCCGGCGGGAGACTTTTCCCTCATTTTCCTCAAGCCAGATCTCAAAAATATAAATTTTTATTGTCTGATTGTCTTTCATTTTTCCATACCTCTTAAAATCACTTCCCAGCGGCCGCTTTTATCGGAGCCGATGCGTTTAAGCAACCCTTGTTCTTGTAACATGGATAGGTATTTTTTGGTATTTCTTAAATTGATTTTCAAAACTTCTGCAAGCATTCTGGCAGTAGTTTTCGGTTCTTTATTCAATATTTCCAAAATCTTATTTTCTTTTTCACTGAGCATTTTTACAGTGTCTTTTACAGTGTCTTTTACAGTGTCTTTTACATTCTTGCCTTCCTCTTCTTTTGCCGGTATGCCGGTAATATTAGGACGGTAAAAAGTAACAACAAATCCGCTTTTAATCTTCTTAAAAATAACTTTGACTCCTGCTGTTTTACATTCCTGACTTATACGGCGCAAGCCGGAGCCCCATTTTTCAATATCTTCGGAAAGATAAAACACTTCTGCAATCAACGGATTGCGCGGCACGCTCGGAAGATTGCCTTTAAAAAAATCTTCCGGCTCATATTCATAAGGAAATTGACCGGGATTGAATATTTCTATTCTGTCCTTTCCTGTAATATTACTATTGGACTATTGCGTGAACCGTTCCTACAATTAAAAAAATATTTTTGTTTTTTTATTTTATTGC
The DNA here is from genome assembly GCA_001800605.1 of Elusimicrobia bacterium RIFOXYD2_FULL_34_15. Classification (GTDB taxonomy): domain Bacteria; phylum Elusimicrobiota; class UBA8919; order UBA8919; family UBA8919; genus UBA9627. The sequence goes on along the minus strand of MGVS01000068.1, from coordinate 67,098 downwards.
TTTTTATTTTTTTTTATGTATACTAAACTTATAAGTCGCTACTATTACTGAAACCTACGCCTTATGGCGTAGTTCCCCGAAAGGGGTGCTCTTTTGGGAGCTAGGTGATAGGGCGATTTTTTTTATAATACTTTTTCTTTTCTAACGGCACAGTAACATCAAATGTCCAAATATTAAATAGTGCCCCTGCATTAGTATCGTATTCAAACTTTGTGCCAATCAGATTTTCCAAAAAGCCAATCATTTCTACTTTTGCAGGTGACGCATTTGGTAATTTACAAGATTCATTCCTAACATATCCAATAGCTCCAATCAAAACATCTACTATTTGTATAAGTCCTTCTACTCGGTTACCGCTGGAATGTCTTGGTTCTACATTAGCCACTATTTCGTGTAATTTCAAATCCCTTTTTAACGCTTTATTTAAAGTTTTCTTTAAAAGTGGTAATCTAAAAGGATATCTATTCTTTTTATCATCTAATAGTATCAGCACATTGCTACCTTCTTCTTCTATAGCCAACCGTTTAATGCATTGCATAAGGAGATGAAAGAAAACCTTATAAAAAGAATTCTCTTTGTCGCCTTCCCCATATTCGCGGTATTCTTTCTTTGCGGTATCAATCACATGAGCACGGAATTTTAAATGGTTTGACTTAAGGTGATTGAAAAACCACTCGGTGATTTTCTTATATTTTTCAATATATTTTTTGCTCACTTTACCCCATTTGATTTCACCTTCCCATCGCAGATGTAACTCTTTCTTTAAGGTTTTCATCTCCTCAATAAGTAAAGTATGGTTAATTCTTGGAATAACAAGTGCCCCTATAACCAAATGCCTATTCTCAGTACCACTTTCATCACAAATAATTGTAAATTTCATATTTCATAGCCCAAACCCTTCAGATTTTTTTTTATTTCTTTTTCAAGTTCGATGGATTTTTCGAATTGTTCTGAAAGTTCTTTGGTAAGTCGTTTCATTTTTTCATTAAACTTTTCATCGTCTTCTTCCACTTCTTCTGTGCCTACATATCTTCCGGGAGTCAAAATATAGCCCTGTGATTTTATTTCTTCAAGAGTTGTCGATTTACAGAAGCCCTTTTCATCTTTATACCTGCCGCCTTCTCCACGCCAAGCGTGATAAATATCAGCAATTTTATTTATTTCTTTTTCAGTTAGTTCCCTGTGTCTGCGGTCAATCATTAGCCCCATTTTCCTAGCATCGATGAAAAGAACTTTGCCTCTTCTGTCTTTGAATTTGTGATTTTTCTTATCACGGGAAACAAACCACAGACAAGCAGGTATCATTACATTGTAGAAAAGTTGTGTTGGTAAAGAAACCATACAATCCACTATGTCTGCCTCAATTATATTTTTTCTTATTTCACCTTCGTTTGACTGGTTAGAAGACATAGAACCGTTTGCTAATACAAAACCTGCTATGCCTTTTGGCGATAGATGATAAATAAAATGCTGAACCCAAGCGAAATTAGCATTGCCTGTCGGCGGGACGCCGTATTTCCATCTTACATCATCTCTTAATTGCTCGCCCTTCCAGTCGCTGTCATTAAACGGTGGATTGGCTAATATAAAATCTGCTTTTAAATCTTTATGTTCATCTTTTAAGAAACTACCTTCGTTATTCCAGGCTATATTTGCATCTATGCCGCGGATTGCTAAGTTCATTTTGCAGAGACGCCAGGTGGTTTGATTGGATTCCTGTCCGTTAATAGCAATATCGCCTAATTTACCACCGTGTATTTTTACAAATTTTTCGCTTTGCACAAACATACCGCCGGAACCGCAGCAGGGATCAAAAATACGGCCTTTATATGGCTCCATCATTTCAACAAGTAATTGCACTATACTTCGAGGAGTGTAAAATTGTCCGCCTCGTTTACCTTCCGAATCTGCAAATTGTCCTAAAAAATATTCGTAAACTCTACCTAAAATATCCTTACTGCGATTTTCGTAATCTCCTAAACTAATTGTACCTATAAGGTCTATCAGTTCACCAAGACGTTGTTTATCAAGTTTAGGGTCTGCATAATTTTTAGGAAGAACACCTTTAAGGGTTGAATTTTCCTTTTCTAAGACATCCATTGCATCATCTATGATTTTACCTATTGTGGGTTGTTTTGCATTTTTCTGTAGACGTGACCAACGAGATTTCTCCGGAACATAAAACACATTAACAGATTTATATTCATCTCTATCTTCCATTATTTCATGTAGGACTTTTGGTTCTTTTATGTATTGATTACTTTTTGGATCAGTAACTTCTTTTTCAAGTATTTTATAACGTTCTTCAAATGCGTCAGAGATATACTTAAGAAAAATCAGACCTAATACTATATGCTTATACTCAGCAGCATCCATATTATTACGCAGTTTATCCGCTGTTTTCCACAGTTTCTCTTCAAAACCAATATTTCCACCATTTGAATTATTTTTTTTCATAAAATTTATAATGCAGCCAGTCAAGTCCGAAGCCTTGGCGGGCATCCGCCGTGGCGGACGCTCCGTAGAATCCAGAAGCAAAAAAATATTATCCCGATTGTTATCGGGATGGAACTTCATTTGGTTATTTTATATTTAAGCAAAGTCCAAATGGCAATAAAACCGTCTTTCCAGCTTATCTTCTTGCCTTGTTTGTATGTTCTCGGAAAATAATCCACGTCAACTTCGCTTATTATATATTTTTTGGTTCTTAGAATCTTTGCGGTTAGTTCGGAACAAAATTCAAATCCGAATGATTCTAAATCCAGAGATTTAAACAGTGAAACCGGTAATATTTTATAACCGCAGGCCTGGTCGGTAAGTTTTGAACCGTATAAAAAATTTGTCAGGAAAGTTACGACAAAATTGGCGAAAACGGAATGAAAATAAAGTTTTTTAAAACCTTTTGCTTTACGGGAACCGAAAACAACGGTAGCGTTACCGCTCTGTATAGGTTGAAGTAAAGCAATGTAATCGTCCGGGTTTAACTCAAGGTCGGCATCCTGTACTATCAGGTAATCCCCTGTTGCAACCTCAATCCCTGTTTTAACAGCCTTGCCTTTTCCCATATTCTTTTCGTGAAATACCGTTTTAATATTTTTATCCTGCAAGGGAAAATGCTTTTGCAGAAGTTCTTTCGTGCCGTCGCTTGAACCGTCGCATACGATAATTATTTCTTTTTCTAAATTTAACGGTACATGTTTTATTTTATCTACGACTTGCAGTATTGTATCTTCTTCATTGTAACAGGGAATAATTATTGAAAGTTTTTTAATCATATGTTGTCCGCCTTCGCGTCCCGATAAAGTATCGGGATCGCCTCGCGCCTGCCTGCCGTGTAGTACTTCACAATTTCGGTAACATCTGTTTACCAAATTAAGTTGTCATTGCGAAGCCGATAAAATCGGATGCGGCAATCTTTCCTTAGTCGGACAAATATTTCATGAGATTGCTTCGTCATTTTATTCCTCGCAATGACTACACTTGATGAAATACCTAAAAACTGCTACCAAAATACTGAACAACTACACTGCCTGTAGGCAGGGATTTCCGCTCCAAAGCGTATAAGGTATTCTATTTAATGACTATCATTTGGAGCTCCAATTTCCGAATTTCCAAAAACATGAAGTTTATTAGATTCTATATTATTACACAGATTTGTCAACATAAACTCTGTGCCACAGTTCCAGCATTAATAACGCCCACAAACGGTAACCGTTATCTCTTTTACTTTCCTGATGTTCTTTAAATAGTTGTTCTAAAGATTCTTTTTTAAAATATCCGCGTTCTAACGCTTTTTTTGACATTACGGTTTCAATAAAATAATTTTTCCATTCATTTCTGAACCATTTACCGACAGGTATTCCAAACCCCATTTTTTTTCTATTTATAATTTCTTTTGGTAAAAAATTATTGAATGTTTTTTTAAGGATATATTTTGTCGTTAATCCGTGTACCTTCCACGAAGGCGGAAGAGACGCCGAAAATTCCATAACTTTGTGGTCTAAAAACGGGCTTCTTGCTTCCAGTGAATTTGCCATAGATGCAATATCCATCTTAACAAGCAGGCATTCCGGCAAGTAAGCTTTAATGTCCGTGTAAAAAGTCCTGTCCATTGTATTGTTTGCCGGTGCGTTTTTGAAAATTCCCGCAAGATACTTATACGTGTTATTATTAAAATTCTGTTTCATTGAATTTGTATATAGTTTTTCTTTTGCTTCATTAGAAAAATAATAATGCCATTGAAGATTCCTTAATTCAGGCGAGTTTGATAGCGCGGAAATCATACGTTTCATATATCTGAAGAATCTTTTCTCTTCGGAATAAGGTATAAAAGACGCTATTTTTTTTGTTAAATTACTTCCTAGCATCTGAAACGGAAAAGAGAAAAACATAGAACCTTTCATCGCTTTGTACCTTAAATATCCGCCGAAAGTTTCGTCTCCCCCGTCACCGTTTAGAGCGACCGTTACATGTTTCCTGGTTTCGTTTGAAACAAAATATGACGGTAACGCCGATGAATCGGCATACGGCTGGCCGTAATGCCATGCGAGTTTAGGCAATATGTCTATAAAATTAGCTTTTACAATAAATTCATGATGATCCGTTTTGAAATGGTTTGCAACAATTTTTGCATATTTCAATTCCGAAAACTCGGCTTCGTCAAAACCGATAGAAAATGTTTTTACAGGTTGTGTAGAAAGCCGGCTCATAAGGCCTACGATAATGCTTGAATCGTGGCCGCCTGATAGAAATGCACCTAAAGGTACGTCTGAAATCATTCTAAGTTTTGTTGCTTCCGTGAGTATCGATTTTGTCTTCTCGCATGCTTCGCCAAAAGATAAATCGGTTTTCCGAGTAAAGTCTAAATCCCAGTATTTTTCGGTATTTATATTCCCGTTCTTATCACAAGTTAGTGTATGTGCCGGTAAAAGTGATTTAATATTTTTAAATATTGTTTTGGGTGAAGGAATATACTGGTATGTTAAATAAAGGTCAATAGCCTCCAGGTCTATCTCGGGTGTTTTATTTAAATATTCCAATATAGATTTTATTTCTGAAGCAAATATGAAAGAACCATTTACTGAGGTATAATAAAGAGGTTTTTTGCCGACCCGATCTTTTGCTACAAATAATTTTTTATTTTTCTCGTCCCATATTGCAAAAGCAAACATCCCTCTCAAGTGTTCTACACATTTTTCGCCGTATTGTTCATAAAGATGAATAATAACTTCCGTATCGGTTTTGGTGTAAAAAGTATGGTTTTTTTCCAACTTTTCGCGTAGTTCAAGGAAATTGTAAATTTCGCCGTTTAAAACCAACCAAAGGGTTTTATCTTCGTTGTGGATTGGCTGGTTCCCCGTCTGCAAATCAATAATAGCCAGCCGGCGTATTCCAAGCCCGGTCGAATTATTAAAAAAAATGCCTTCGGAATCAGGTCCGCGGTGTTTAATTACATCACACATTTTCTGCAAAATGTGTTTTTCTATAGGTTTGCTATTTCCAAAATTATAAAGTCCGATTATTCCGCACATAATTAATTCGCTAAAAAACTCTTAGCACTTTTGAATAATCTTTTATATTCTCCCTGAATTAATAAACCCAAACCAAAAGTTATCTTAGGCATTAATGCTATCCAATCGGTTGAGCGAGGGTATCTTTTGAAAAATTTACTATTTTCAATAAAACGGATAAACCACTTTGGAAAAACAAAAATTACCTTTCCCGGATTATTTTTACTTAATACAATAAAACTGGATAATAATTCAAAAAGTTTGTAGTAATGTATTAATTCCGGTTTACTTTTTTTATAATCAAAATTTACATGCCATTGATCAAATCCCTTAGTAGAAATACCATCTACATCGTTTGAGGTTATTAGCTTTTCATTTAAAAGCATTTCCGTTAGTTTTGTTTTTGGATGATGTTGCATTGAATACATATTTATTCTATAAGGTCTTGGCAATTTTAACATGAATTCATAAGTTGTTTTTATGTCATTCTCAGTTTCAAGGGGATTATCAAATATCAGGTCAAAAGAAGGAAATATTTTAAATTTTTTGAGAATTTGAGCATTTTTTTCCAGTATCGCATCAGGTGTTTTTCTGCCGTATAAATCCGTACGTATTCTTTCGGAGCCACTCTGTATTCCCATTGTAATTGTTTTCAAGCCGGCGTATTTTAAATATTCTATTATGTTTTCATTTACGTAATTCGGATGTATATCGCAGTGAAAGGGTAAACCAATTTCTTTTTTATATTTTTCGCAGAACTCTTTCAGCCATTCTTTGTTTAATGTAAAAACCTCGTCATTACTTGAAACAACTTTAAGTTTTTTAAAGCGATTTTTTGCAATTTTTAATTCTTCAATGACATTTTCGACGGTTCTTTGTCTTATAAAATGTCCTTTGTCATCAAAGATTTTTTTTAATATGCTGTTACTGCAAAAGTAACAATGGAAAGGACATCCCCTTCCGCTCATAAAATTATAATATGTCAAATCGTCGTTATATAACGGATCGTGTTCAATAATACAGTTGTTTTCAATCGCGTAAGTATCTTTATTGTCAAAATCAGGAAAAGGCAATGTATTTAAATCCTCAAATAAAAAGTTGGGTTCGTTTTTTATAATAGAATTGTTATTTTTAACCCAGAGACCTTTAATTTTGGAAATATCCTCGTGTTTATAAAGTTTATTTGCTAATTCAAGTATTGTTTTTTCACCTTCGCCGATACAAATCATATCCGCGAATTGAATTGATTCTTCCGAACAGATTGTCGGATGAGCCCCTCCCCAAATTATAGGTGAATTAGTGATATCTTTCATTTTTTTTGTAATATCTTTTGCAACAGGAAAAAATGTGGAACGAGTACTAATACCGATAAGGTTGGGTTTTAGTTTCTTAATAAGTTCTAATAATAAAGTGTTTTCGTGTTCTGACGGTAATCCCATGGAGTTAGTTTTGTCTTTCTTGAAATATATGCATGATACCGTATAACCGTTGTTTTTCAAAATATCTTTTAAAATCCTGCTACCAAAAGCACCGTAACTATACAGTGATATTATAACTATATGAAAGTTTTTTTCTGACAAGTTTTTATTCATCTTATAAATACGAACTCATTATTTCCCAAACCGCCGCCGCAAGTTTTTAGTTTCTCTAGCAGGAATCCTTTATTCTTGTAAAACTGAAAAATTTCTTCTGGTTTTGCAACTTCAAACGGATACCCGCCGATCCAGTCTACCCAATCGTAATATTTTTTCATTCCCCGTTCATCTTTCGGAGGAAACGGAGATTTGCCTTTTAATAAGCGTGCCAAAGCGTATTTAAATTCGAAAGGAATCATTATTAAAACTACATATAAGAATTTTAAAACTTTGGGTAATTTATTGTAAAGAATTTTAACTTTTTTCCATCGCTGACTAGTTCCACCCTGATCATTATATATAGCTATAAATAATTTACCGCCGTTTTTCACTAGAGGAATGACATTTTCTAGCGCTTTCCACATCTCACCTGTATGATGTAAAACACCCCACGAATAAACTATATCAAACTGTCCGAGCTTTTTTAGATAATCCTGGTCTAATACAGAACCCTGTTCAATATTCCAGTTTTTAGCATTTGGTAAATACCTTTGCTTGGTTTCTTTTGTGCATGCGACACTTTGTGTATCATAGTCAAATGAAAAAACGCTTTCAGCGCCTAAATTCATGGCAGCAAGCGAAAATAACCCACTGCCGGAACCGACATCAATGAAATTTTTCTTTTTTAAATTATCTGTTTCCAACATTTCACGAAGTGATTTTTCAGCTGACGATATCCGCTCATTGTCTAGATGTTTTAAAAAATGTTTCCAGTTGTCACCAAATTTGAACCGCTCATTACTTTTTTCATTCATTTTTTTCTCCGGATAACTTCTTCTAATAAATTATTCCACATTCCTATTATTTTTTCCAGTTTGAACCGCTCGCTTACTTCTCTTGCCCGTTTGGAAAACTGTCCTCTTTTTTCTTTATTTGACATTAAATCATCCATTGCGGCAGTCAATCCGTCAGTATCTTCACAATTTACTAAAATACCGTCCGTACCATTTCTGATTATATCAGACGGGCCGCTTGGGCAATTAAAACTGATTGCTGCTAAACCATAAGACATCGCTTCTATAAGTGCATTTGGAAAACCTTCAAAACGGGACGGCATAACAAATAAATCCGCATTTTGAAGGTATTCGAAAGGATTTTTTATAAATCCTGTAAAAATGACCTGTTTTTCAATCCCAAGATATTTTGCCTGAGATTTTAAATTATTCTCTTCTTCACCTTTACCTATTATCGTTAGCGTCCAGTCAGGATATTTTTCAGCTATTTTAGAGAAAGAGTCTAAAAGAATATCAAATCCTTTTTGCCGGACTAATCTTCCCATAGAAATGATGTTTAATTTTTCTTTTATAATATTTTTACTATTTTGAGAAGAAATAATAACAGGATTTGGTATCACATAAGTTTTTTCTTCCGGGAATTTCAATTTCTGTTTAAACCATAATTTTGTAGCCTCTGTTTGTACAACTAAAGCATCGGATAGCGGATATAACATTTTTTGTAGTAAGCGCCAGAACCGGCCTATGCGGTATTTTCTCGGGTTTACTCTTTCACATATAATTAACGGATATTTTAGCCCTATGTTGGATAAAATAGCAAGAATATTTGTTTTATCAATGAAACTTATAATTATATCCGGTTTGGAATCAACAAGTATGCTACGCAGGCGTTTAATGCGTTTATAATTATTAGCAAGGCTTTCCAAAATATTTTTTGAGTCTGTTAATAGTTCCAAAGCATGCCGTTTTATCCTGTCATTAAAAATGTAAGAGTCACTGTTTCTTGAATCGAAAGTTATTAATGTTATATCCTGATTATTTCCTGCCCAGTAGTTAGCCATAGCAGCCATGACTTTCTCTGCACCGCCCGGTGATAAAGAAGAAATAATGAGTGTAATATGCATATATTTTTAGTTATTACTTGTTTTAAATTTTTTTATATTTCTGGCAATGCTTTTTTTCATCCATAACGCATAAAAATATATTTCAAAAGGAAAAAGAAAGAACTTTCTTTTTAAACGCCACTTTGCTAAAAAGTAAAGAAATAATTTTCCGGTTCTTTTAAACATACTTTTCTTTTCAGACATTTTTTTTGGAACATCCAAGCATTTTGCGTAAGCATCTATTAAAGAAAATATTTTTTTTGTTTTAATATTTGCCCATGGCAGCCAGTCAATATTGACTTTACCTTCAAGCATATCAAATTCTTTCCATCCCTCGACATTTGTCGGCGGGTTGAATCCTTCTTTAATTGTTAAATTATAAAGAGGAGTACCGGGGTAAGGCATATAAGTTCCTAAATTAAAATTGACATTCGGTAGAATTTCTGCCATTTCCAATGCCGTATCTATCGTAATTGCTACATCTTTCCAAGTTTCCGTAGGAAAACCTATAATAGCGGATGCATCATAGTTTATGTTCGGGAATTTAGCCAGAATTTTACATTTATCTAATATAATTTCTTTTGTAAAGTGTTTATTGATTAACTTCAGTATCCTGTTATTCCCTGATTCCCAACCGAAGAAAATCCTTTTTACGCCCAAATCTGCTAATTTTTCCATGTTTTCATTAGTCACGAAATCCAGGTGAAATTCCATCCAATCGCATGTAATTCCTATTTTTTTTAACTCCGATAAAATTGAAAAACCTCTTTTAATATTAACCATAAAATGATCATCGTCAAAGGATATTCTTGTTATCCCAGTCTTTTCTTTTAACGCTTTTACTTCATTAATGACAAAATCAATTGAGTGAGCGCGGCATTTGCGGTTATTGAATTTTTCGTTATAACAAAATCCGCAATTGAACGGACATCCTCTGGATGTAATAAAGCATAGTGTTTTTTCGTTATCGCTGCCCGGTCGAATATAATTATTTATATTAACTAATGACCAGTCCATTTTATAATTGTCTAAGTTTGCAATAAGTTCTCTTCGCGGATTTATTTTAATTGCCCCTGCTTTTTTATAACCTATTCCTTTAATATTTTCATAATTATGATTTCCTAAAAGTTCTTGACTTAACTCAAGAATTGTTTCTTCGCCTTCACCAATAACCACTAAATCTATGAATTTTTCTTTTAAGCATTCTTCAGGAGTGAGAGAAGGATGTATACCGCCCCAGATGACCGGAATATTGCTGTTGCGTTCTTTTATTTTTTTGGACATTATTGACGAAGTATAACAAGGGTATCCGGTAAAGACGGAAAACCCTACATATGAAGGTTTTAAATTAATAATTTTTTCAACTGTCTCATCAATTTCATTTTCAACAATGTGAAAAACTGTCACTTCATATCCCGCTTTTTTAAGAGAGTTGCCCAAATACAACAGTCCAGACGGAGGTCTGGTAGTATCTTCTACTCCGCGAAATTTTGAGGTAATATTTACAAGAGCAATCATATTTACACCTTAAGTTATAATTTTGAATATTTTAAATCTAAAAAATGTTGCAGCATCTTGAACAGACCGGAAAGGCACCTTCTTTAATCAGCAATTTCCTTAATTTTTTATACTCCTCATTATTCCAGATTTTTAAAAAAGGTTCCTTCAAAATATTTCCCATAATTTTATGAAAACACAATAATGATGTTTGGACATCACCGTTAGCTGCTATATACGCATTGTTCCACGGCATAAAGCATTTTTTTCTAAATGTAAATTTATCATGTTCCTGATAGTGAACATTTAAATTATTGCCTAAAATTTCAGGAGCGAAATTTATTTTATATTTTGAATATTTGGTTTTAATTTGCTCGATTTCATGTCTTAAGATGTCAATATCCATATCTTTCGGATTTATTTCTGATATTGAGGACGGTTTAAGGATATATTCATTGCTCATGTTAGGATATTGGCAGGTATACTGGCTTATCATTTCATTAGTTTTGAAAAGCATATGAAAAAATGTTATTGATTCAATGTCATATTTTGAGAAGAATTCCACAAATTTTACTAATTCGGAAACATTTATAGGTGTTATCGTAAAATTTAATATTATTTTTAAACGGCTATTTTGAATTTTTTTGAGTTCCAAAACTTTTTCTAATCCGGAAACAGTTTTTTTAAACAAGCCTTTAACGCCGCGGATCTTATCAACGGTTTCGTCGAGCCCATCAATTGAAATCATTAGTTCGCGAAGGCCGGCATCAACCAGCATTTCTGCGTTTTTTTCTAACAATAAACCGTTAGTAATAATGGATGTTGTTAATTTATATTTAGAAATTAAAAGGTATAAAAGATTTTTCAAATCAGAATATAGAAGAGGTTCTCCACCAGTTATTGAAATATTTGGTTTGAATTGAGTCAGTTCTTTTATGAAAGGTTCGTACTTATCTGCGCTGAGTTCATCTTTTAACGAGATATCTTTATAGGAATCGGTCAACTTACTTTTTCTTGAAAAACCTATATCGCACATTTTGCAAAATAAATTGCATTTGAGGGTAGGATACAAAAATATGTTGACCGGAGGAGAGCTATGTTCAGATAGGAATCTGTACCCGAATTTTGAAAAGATCAGGTTTCTGATTCTACATTTAATCAGCCACAAGACTATTTTCGGGTTTTTAAGCGTAAATTTAATTTTTTTAACTATGTTAAATTCTTTCTTTTCCATAAATAATATTTTTATGCTTTTTTCTTTTTAAATAGAAACTTTAATACCGATTTAATTTTCGGAAAACTATCCAAGAATTCTTCTTTTAAAAATTCAGATATTTGATACCAGTCGAGTTTTCTATATTTTATAATAATATTTAATTCTTCTAATGCAAATTTCAATTTTCCTGTTTTTAAAAATTTCAATATTAAAAGAACTCTGAAAGTTGTATGGTTTCTGATAAATTCTTCGTCAAGATATATCTCTGTAGAACAGTAAGTTTTTTTCATTCTAAATTCGTCTATTGTCGACAGCAATTTAGGGATAGTTAATGTCGCGTTAAAATACTTTACCGCTTTTTCATAACAGTTTAATGCAATTTGTTCCCTCTCTTTTTCATGTGCAAGATAGTATTTGATTTTTTCGAGCAAATCAGCCTTGCCGTGGAAAACGGTTATTTCATTATCTATTTTAAAAAAGTTTTCAATTCCAAATGCGTATTCCGACAATATGAATCCCCCGCAGAGGGCAATTTCAAAATTATTCCCTTTGATGCCTTTAAGATGTCTGGATATTTTATGATTTCTGGTTAAGATTGTTTGTTCCGCAACATCGCTAAAATTCAGGTTTATTTTACTGTTATTAAAAATTTTTGCTTTTTCTTCAATAGATACTATGCCGTGAGGCGAACCATAGCCGAAATATTGGACTTTTATCCCGTTATCTAAAAGGAAATTTATATAGTTTGATCTTTTTTCCCTTCCAGTTATAAGTCCGACAAAGGATACGTCAATATTTTTTTGTATATTCTCATATTTTTTTAACCTATCCCCATTAAACCATTCAAAATAAACAATTGAATTAAAACCCATCTGTTTCAATTTAGCTTGTGCAAAAGGGCTGTTAACGAGGGTTAAATCCATTGTCTGCGCATCATATTGATCTTTTACTTCAAAAAAATGTTCCGTGTCACCGGAGATTCTTACCAAAAAAACGTTTTTCCTGAGTTTTTCTAGAAATGACAAATCAAAGTAAAAATCGGCTGAATAATAAGCGAAAATAATAGTATTAATTTTATTTTTATCTATATAATTTAGTAAAAAATTCTGAAAACCGCGATATCCGTATTTATAATAAAGCTCCATATAATCTAAACAATAAACATTATTATCCATCATAACTTTTGCAATATTATTAACGGAATCAATTGTAGATTCGTTGAATGAATGTGTAAGAAATAAAGTTTTAGATTTATCCATGATATATCAATTTAAAAAGTATTGTCGGTAAAATAATTTTTTTTCTGAAGATATTCGTCCTTATTTTTCAAAAACCAGTTCCATGTTTCCTTCAAGCCGTCTGCCAGGGAAGTTGTGGGATTATAATCAATTATTTTTTTTGCCAAAGAAATATCCATAACCCTTCTCGGGAAGCCTGCAGGTTTAGTAGTATCAAATTTATAATTGAAATCGATAAAACTGTGTAGAGTTTCAACTAATTCTTTTATAGAAGTACCTTTACTACTGCCAAGATTTACAAAAGATGATTTTGTACCGTGATACAGGGCTAGTATAACTCCTTCAGCGACATCTCTGCTGAATGCGAAATCTCTTATAGCGGTTCCGTCGCCCCACACCATCAAAGGATCTTCTTTTGAATATATGCGGTACATAAGAGATGGTATTACCATAGCATTTTTTGGATCGAAATTGTCGCCGGGTCCGTATATGTTAGCAGGCCTTACTATAGCGAAATTATTCATATTATATTGAGTTTTATAAGCCTGTATTTGCAGTTCAGCCATTCTTTTGCTCCAGCTTGTAAATTCCATGGGCATGCTGTCCAGGCGATATTCCGATTCCTTAAATATTTCTGCACTTGAATATGTCCCGATAGTGCTCGTATATACAAGCTTTTTTACTTTATTTATTCTGCAAGCTTCAAGGACATTTGTATTCATCATCAAAATAGTTACAAAAATACTTGCAGGTTTTTTTTCTGTTATTTCTATAGAACCTTTAATGCCTGCCAAATGGAATACAAAATCGATATCTTTTGTTATTTCCTTGCAATAATCAAAACTTGTAAGATCACCTATGATATGCTCAGCTTTATTATTTACTTTTATTTTATCCAGAGAAACTATTTTAATATTTGCTCCGGCGTTGCTCAAAATATCAACCACTTGTCTTCCGATTAGCCCTGTTCCGCCTGTTACCAGAACATTTTTATTTTTAAAACTTGATAATACTTCATCCTTAATCATATAAAACTCCTGATATAATGTTCATTATATCTGATTACACACCTGCCTACCGGCAGGCAGGGATTTTTAACACCGATTACACAGATACTGCAGTCTGGTACTAATCTGTGTAATCTTGTCGTTTAATCATTGAAATCAGAGATTGTTGGGTTTTTCAACAATCTCATTATTTTGATTTATACGGAATATAAGTGTCAAAGACTTGACATATTTGATATATAAAATATTTTCCAAGTTCTGTAATATCGATCATATCATCGGAGACATTTAATAAATTATCTTTTTCAAAAATTTGTAAAGTTTTAAGTTCTTTTTTAAAATATTCTTTGAATTTGATATTATATAACTGTTCAATTTTATGGAAATCAAGAGAAAAGAAACTTCGCATCGTATGTATAATTTCCCGTCGGATAACATCATTTGAATTCATTTTATATCCGCGGTATATGGGTAATTTACCTTCGTCAATAGCTTTTTCATACAAAGGCAATTCATAATAGTTTTGCGAATAATAATAAGGTGTAACCCGGCTTGCACTGCTTGTTCCGATACCTATTGTATCCATGAACTCCCCTGCCCTATAACCTAAACCATTCCAATGAATAGACTTGTTTGAGAATGCTTTTGCCAGTTGATCCGTAGATTTTGCAAAGTGATCAAATCCTATACGGACATAACCGTTTTTTATAAGCGTTTGGACTGATTCATAAAATAGTATTGTTCTTTCATAAATATCCGGAACTTCCTTTTCTTTAATCAATTTTTGATGTTTTCTATAGCTGGTAGCGTAGGTGACAAATACGTTGCAAATACGGTCCGGCGAAAGTTTTATAACTGTTTCTATTGTTTTTCTGAAAGATTCTCTGGTTTGCCTGGGCAGGCCGCATAGTATGTCAAAATTAACGCCGCTGAAGTTTTTTCTTATTTCAGGCGTAAGTAATTTTTCTATCAGTTCGACCGGCTGTATTCTATTTACCGCTTTTTGAACTTCCGGGTCAAAATCCTGTATGCCGAGGGATATCCTGTTAATCCCTTTTGAATGATAATACTTCAGTGTTTCTCCCGTAACCGCTCTCGGATCAATCTCAATTGTGAATTCTCTGATATTTTTGAAGTCAACAATAGATTTCAATTTTTCGATTAAACTGTCAAAATCTTCTTCTTTTAAATATGTAGGTGAACCGCCGCCCAGATGTATATCGTGAAAGTTAGGTGTTATTCCGTTTTCGTCAAAAAACTTTTTTAACATATCTATTTCCCGGAAAAGATAATCCAGATACCTTTTTACTTGTTCGTAATCTTTTGTTACTTTTGAATAGCATATGCAAAACCAGCATTGTTTAGGACAATAAGGAATATGGACATATAACAATAAAGGAGCTTTTTTTTTATAATCAGTAGAAAATAAATTTTTCAGGGCATTTTTATAATCTTCTTCTTTAAGTTTTTCTGACCAGAAACTCTTGTGCGGAAATTCCACATACATAGGAAATAAATCATCATTATATTTTTTCATTAATTCTATTATTAATTTTTCGTTTAGTTCGTTTTTAGCATCGTTCATAAACTTATCTCCTCTCTGCCCTAACATCATTATTTTATTACAGATCCAATCCTATTTGTTTTTAGTTCATTGATTAATATTTCACATTTACTTCTGAACTCTTGTAAATCTTTCAAAGTCAGTTTATATGGTTTAATAAAAAAACGGTTAAAATTTGTTATATACAAATCGTCGGATTTATAAAATTCATTTGGATTAATATCTATAAAGAGATTATCCCTTAAAGCCTGTTCAAATACTTTTGTCCCGGGAAAAGGTATAATATTATGCAAGTATATTCTGTCTACATTTATTTCTTTTATCAGATTATAAGTTTCCATTAATGTTTCACTGGTCTCTTCAGGCATACCTATTACAAAAAAGGCTTTGACATATAAATCCTTATATTTTCTTGTAATATTTATTATTTCGAATATTTTCTCCCTGCTAAGGTGTTTACCCATTACTTTATTGCGTATGAAGTCGGAACCGCTTTCTATTGCTAAAGAAACCCTTGTTAAACCGGTAGAAACCAATGCATCCAGCACTTCTTCATCTAAAGTATTTATTGAAAGTCCGTTAGGAGTTTCAAATAGGATATCTAATTTTCTTTCTTTTATCATACTGCAAATTTCAAGCACGCGTTTTTTATTTAATGAAAAATTATCATCCATAATTGAGAAATGCTGCAGTTTAAATTTTTTATAAACTAATTCTATTTCATCAACTACATTTTTGGGAGTTCTTGCCCTCCACCTCGGTCCCATAACGGTATACATAGAACAAAAGTTGCATCTGTTTGGACAGCTCCTGCTGGAAATAATCGGGATGGATGTGTTTATAGGAAGATTTTTTGGATTGTACCAGTCAGAAGTATCAATATAATAATCTTTCAAATCTATAATATCGTATGCAGGGAAAGGTATAGTATCAATATTTTCAATAAAACATTTTTTAGGATTGACGAATATTTTGCCGTTATTTCTGTATGCAAAACCGTCAATTTTATCAAACTCGAATGATTTATTCTTAATAGTATTAATCAATTGCACTATAGCTTGTTCTCCTTCACCCAAAATAAGCCAATCAATAGACGGGCAGTTACCCAGAATTTTTTCCGGATAGATGGTCGGATGAATTCCGCCGATAATAATCGGAATATTGCTGAAGGCTTTTTTCGTTGTCTCCGTGAATTTTAAAACGTCAGGAAAATTACCGGAAAATAAACACCCAAAACCGATAATATACGGTTTATAAGAAGCGACTGTATCAATCAATATTTCTTCAAAATGTTTGTGCCGATTAATTTTAGATTCATATTTTGGGCATTTCAAATCTAGCAGTTTTACTTCTTCTCCGTTTTTCTTCAAAACGGAGGCCAAATATAATAGGCCTGAAGGAACATAAAATTCCCTGTTATAATATGTTTCAGGTACCGGAGGATTAACTAAAAGTATTTTCATTTTATCTGATAGCCAGGTTAGCTTCTTTTAATCTTCTCTGCAATTCTAAATAGTTTTTTATTATCTTTTCCTGGCTTGTTCCCTTTCCCCAAGGTGTATTTTTTTCGTATTCAAATGTCAGGCTTGGCATTTCACTATCATACCGGCTATACATATGCATTGTTTTTGACCAGTCGTTTGTTATATTTTTAATCCCAAATTTTTCCGGATTATTGTACATTACAGTCCCGGGTCTTATGGTTAACAGGCATAAATAAACTAAATCAGGCGCAGTTTCTTTAATGAACGACCATGTTTGCTCAACTATATCTTCGGGTTCATTTGGAAGGCCGATAATCATATATACTCTGCATTCAATGCCGTTTTGTTTCATAAGTTTTATTGATTCTTTTGTTCTTTCAATGTTAATCTTTTTATTTATAATATCTAACGAATTTTGACAAACGCTCTCAATTCCAAAGCACATGATTACACAACCGGTTTTCTTCAGTAATTTTGCTATTTCAGGAGTAATGCTGTCAACTCTGCACTGCGCTTTCCATATTATTCCTGTCCTGCCGATAGCTTCTAAATAAGGAATAGCTTTTTTAGGGTTGGGCGGTATAGCGATTTCGTCGAGTAGGCTGATAGCTTTTATACCGTAGTCCCGTTTTAAATATTCAATTTCTTCTTCAACAAGATGAGGGTGTTTATAACGTACTTGCGGATTATATTTTTTTATTTGCGGCATTGCACAGAAGGCACAGTTATAGGGACAACCTCTGCTAAAAATAACGGTAGTACTTAACAAATCTTCGTAACCCCTTGTATCTTTTAAAGATATCAATCCCTTTCTGGCTATGGTAGATTCCGGCAAATATTTTCTGCTTGGATACGGATAGCGGTTTATATCTATTATTTTGTTTTGTTCATAAATCTTTTTAAGTTTTGACTTCAAAATATCCTGAATTGCTTTAATAATCGATTCTTCTCCATCTCCGAGAATTAGTGCATCAAATACTTTTAAACTTTTTTTCTGAAAAACTGCGGCGTGCGGCCCGCCTGCAATATGCTTGGCCTTTGGATAACGTGCACGCAAATTACTTACAATCGATTCTTGCTCTGCATAATCAAGAGTGTAAATTGAATGAAGATAAACATCGCATTCGGGTATATGATATATTGCAAACTCTTTTTTAATACCCCTTAAATCAATCAATGAAAGGTCAACTTTTTTACCGAAATGAGATTCTAAAACGGTCAATATTTGAAAATGTGTATGCGGGTCACCCCTGAAAGGGTCGTGCAGATATTCACTGCTTGGAAAAATAAAACCGATTTTTAACATAATTCACCTTTGCTGATAAATACTTTTCCCAGCATCAAAGCTGAAATGCTGGCTAGACAAAGAATATTCCCTTTTTTCAAAGCTTTAATAATTTGCTGTTCGGATAATTGCAATATTTCCATTTCTTCAAGGTCACCGGATTTTGGCGGAGCTGTTTTTTTAACATCATCGGCAAAATAAAAATGCACTCTTCCGCAGCCGTAGTTTATATGCAATACAAAATCACCGAGAAATTTCCATTTATTTGAAACATATCCGGTTTCTTCAAGCAATTCTCTTTTAGCTGCTACCAAAGGTTTTTCATTATTTTCTATTTTACCTCCGGGTAATACAAAGCTTATGGCATCAGGTCCGTGTAAATATTGTCTTGAAAATAGTATATTGCTTTTATCGGTACGCGCAACAATTACTGCGGATTCTGCGAATTCCATGTGATGGTAATCATTTATTATTCTTCCATCAGGTAATTTAACTTTTTGGATAGAAACGGAAAATCTATTTTTAAATTCAAAAACTTTTTTTTCCGAGAGTACTTTCCAGAATTTATTGGAATCCCGTTTTTTTAATTTCATTTTATTCATAACCAAATAGTTATATCACTTTAAAATTATTCTTATACCAGTCTATGGTTTTTTTAATACCTTCATCCAGTGAAATTTTTGATTCCCATCCGAGCATATTTTTTGCTTTTGTGGAATCAAGACATACTTTAGTTTTTACCGTTGGTTTTGTAAGGTCATATTCAATGGATATATTTTTACCGGAAATTTGAATAATTTTTTTAATAAGATTGCTCACGGAGATAGAACTACCGCATCCGGCGTTAAAAAGTTCAAATTTACTTGTCTGCTTACTAAGTGCAAGTTTTATAAAATCGACAACATCGTCAACGTGCATCAAATCTCTTTCTTCGGTTCCTTCTCCCCAGACCTTAATTTTTCCTCCATCCTTTGTTGTCATAACTTTGGTAATGGTAGCTCCAAAAACATGGGATCTTTCCAGGTCGTATTTGTCGTATGGTCCGTAGATATTGGAATGTCTGACAACGGTAAATTTAGTTGTTCCTATCCTGGAATAGAACTCGCACATTTTTTCGTTGTAAACTTTCATCCATGCTCCGCCAAAATAACTTGGGTACATTTCTTTATTAGCGTCAAAATCTGTTTCTTTGAGCGGTTTATCGCTTGATTGATACATTACGGTACAGCTTAAAAATAATAAATGAGATACTTTGTGGTCAAACGCTGCCCTGAATATAAGCGCGTTCATTATGGTATTATCCGTAACATGGTAATATGGTTTTGAGAGAATATCTTTTACACCGGAAGTTGTTGCAGCTGCCTGAATAATGATATCCATTCCCTTTATTACGTTGTTTACGTCATTTTTATCTGTAAGATCTGCTTTTATCATTTTGATTTTAGGATTATCTAAAGGTTTGGATTTTAGATAAGTTCCGTAAACTTCAAAATCGTCATTTTCTGCAAATGATTCGGCCACGTTCCTGCCTAATAGACCTGTACTTCCGCAAATTAAAATTTTCTTTTTCATTTTTTCCAGTTTCCCTTATTTTTTATCCACCAGTCCATGGTTTTTTTGATGCCGTCTCCTGTAGAATACTTTGGCTGCCAATTCAATATTTTTTTCGCTTTTGAAATATCCAATGCCCTAAATTTAATTGTAGTCGGTTTACTTAAATCATAATTTATTTTTGAAGGTTTATAATCTGCATATTTAATTGAATAATTAACCACATCTCCGACGGTTGTTTTTGTTCCGGAACCGACATTAAAAACTTCAAATTTTAAATTATCAGCACTAAGGATCGTAGTAATTGCCGATGCAAAATCTTCCGAATAAATAACATCCCTTGTTACATCAGGACTGCCCCAAACTTCAAAAGGATCCATTTTGCTCTCTGCTTTTCTTATAATTGCCGGTACAAAATAAGATGATGAAGGATCAAAGCTTGAATATGGCCCGAAAATGTTAGATGCCCTGACCATCATCGTTTCCATACCGGTTTTCATATGCCAGAACTCGCATAGTTTTTCAATAAATCTTGATATCCAGCCGACCCCGAAATATGCGGAATTGGGTTCTTTGTTAAAGTCCAGCTCATTTTCTTTGATATAACCTTCAAATTCCTGGTATACTGTCGAAGTGCCGATATATAAAACACGTTTAACGTTTTCCCGAAAGAATGCTTCTAACATCTGCGTATTCATTATTATATTGTCATTTAAAAACGTCCATGGTTCCGATGTCATTACTTTTGAACCGCCGGAATGAGAAGCAGCCATTATAGCGCAATCGCATCCATTTGCTATTTTTCTACAATCTTCTATTAGCCGTAAATCACCTTTTATATATTCAATGCGTTCGTGTTCGATAAAAGGTTTTGTTTTTCTATAAGCAGCCCGGATTTTTGTTGACGGATAATTGTCAATTATATATTGTATAATTGCGCTGCCTACAGAACCGGTTGCACCTGCTAAGAAGATAGTTTTATTATTCAGATAATTGTTGTTTTCTGCCATATTAAAGTATTCTACGAAGTTCTCCCAGTTTTTTTATTATTTTATCTGCTTTTTTTAAATATTTTTTATCCAAAGTTGAAGTTATTGCTATGCAATCCATTTTAGCCCTTTTTGCCGATTCGATGCCTAAAGGTGCATTTTCTACAGCTAAACAATAATAAGGTTTTACTGAAAGCATTTTTGCCGCTGTCAAATAAGGTTCGGGATGCGGTTTGCATTTTTTTACTCTATCGCTCGTTAAAACAACGTCAAAGTACTTGAGTAATTTATTACTTAAAGATTTAGCAATTCTTTTAAAAGAACCGCCGGATACTAATCCGAGTGAATAACCCTTCTTTTTTAAATAAGGAAGCAAAGATTTAACATCAGTATAGACGGAAAATTTGTTGTTTTTTAAAAAATAATCTTCTTTATCTTCGACTACTTCTTTCGCTTTACGGATACTTTTAGAGTTTTCACTTAAAAAATATTCAGCAGTTTTTGTAGTGCTCATACCTTCTAATTGAAAATATTCATTTTTAGTAATATCTATATTATATTTTGAAAGTGCATATCTCCAGGCATTATAATTGTCATCCATTGTTTTACCGATAACCCCGTCAAAATCAAATAATACAGCTTTATATTTTTTCATTTAAATAAATAAAGATTATTGTCCCTTTTATTTGTGTTTATCAGACCCTGTGCATTCATAAAGATAATTTACCGGCTGTCCATATCTGGAACGACCTTTTTTTCCAGACTTCTGAACAAGACCGCTGACCTGAAGCAATAGCAATTACTAAATCAAGGAGTTCATTGCTTAACTTGTCTAAAGATGTATTATTATCATCAAGCAGGCGACCCGCGTTGAAATCCATATCATCCGGTATTTTATTATAAAGTTCAGTTGTTGAAGTAATTCTTATTACAGGAGCAGTTAAACTTCCTTCAGTAGCACCCAAGCCTGTAGAAAATAGGATTAGATTTGCTCCGGAAGCAACTATACCCGTCATAGATTCTAAATCATTACCTGGTCCGTTCATTATATTTAAACCGTGTTTTTTTATTAGTTCTGCATAATCGAGAAAATCGACAACTTCTGAACTACCGCCTTTCAATATTGCTCCCAAACTTTTTAAGGTTACGGTTATCAATCCGCCTTTTTTATTGGCGTCCACAAGATTTCCGTCCATTGATACGTTTAATGTTCTGGCTAAATTTTTATAATAATTTATACCGTTTTTAAATTTTTTAACGGTTTGATTATTTAACATTCTTTGTATCAGGTTTGCTTCTGCACCTATCATCTCAGGGATTTCTGATAATATCGCTGAACCGCCCAAATCGATTATTTTGTCTACAGTATTTCCGATTAAAGGATTTGCTGTAATACCGGAGAATGAATCAGACGCGCCACATTCAGTCCCTATTTTAAGATGTTTTAAAGCAACTTCTTGCCTATAAAAGTTATTAACTTTACTTAGTCTGCTAAGAATTATATTTTGACCTGATGTTATTGCTTTACCTGTACCGCCTAAATCCTGAATAGTAATAAAGTCTATAGGTTTTTTATATTTATTTAGATTTCCTAAATATTTAGAAATAACCGATTTATTTGTTTTCTCACAACCTAAATCAACAATTAATGCTCCTCCAACATTAGGATGAATGATTGTGTTTTTTAGGGTTAGCATTAATCTGTTTATGATATCGCCGTCATTACAACCGCATCCTTCGGTGTGGGCGGCTGCTACAAATCCGTCAATATTTTTATATTTACTTTTTAATAATTTGTCATTATCTAAAGAATTTGCAATTTTAGAAGTGACATCGCTTGCGCACATGGATGTAGGTACTATAAGATAATAATTTCTTGTCCCTACTTGCCCGTTAGATCTTACATAACCTTTGAAGGTTTTGTTTAAAATATTTTTTTTGTGTTGATATTTATTTATTTGAGAAGGTTTAATTACTTTATTGTAATTAACAAAATATTCTTTGACGTTATCCGCACTGATTAATTGTCCCTTTTTTATACCTTTGGATATTCCGAATGGATATCCATATTGTTTAACCAATTCGTTTTTCTTAATGTCTTTTATAGAAAATCTGAATCCTTTTGAAATATTATTTAAAATTTTAAAGGTATCGCTTACATATTTGACGATAACGCCTTTTTTTATATTTGTTTTTGCGACAGCTACATTATCCTTTTCGGATATGACAATCGCAATATTTTGAAGATCTAACATTTATTTATCCTTTGTTATGGTTTTTAATAGAACAGTTTTTTCGGAAATGTGAATTTTTTTTACATTTGAAAGACTGTAAGTTTTTTGAGTATCAGCAAGGTTTAGTACAATATTATTTTCTTTATCCATAAGCTTGCCTCTGCATGATGTATAGAGTCCGTTTTCATTGGTTTCAAAATGTTTTTGAAATTCTTTATTATCGGGAAAAACCTCAAATTTTACAATAAATCTTTCGGTTTCTTTAATATATTTTTTATAACAATCAGATTCATCAAAACTGAAATATCCGTATTCAGTAAGATTTTTAGTTTCCATTTCTGCAATGCCTTCATAGCCGGAAGTTTCCCGCCCATATCTGTCCTCCAGCCTTACAAGGTCGGTCTTAATCGGCGGAGATTCTATCTCTAACATGAAAAGTCCGTTATCGGATAAAACTTTAGTGGAATGAAATACTCCTTTCTCAATGATAATAGTATCCCCGCCCTTCAAATAATTTTTAGATTGGAAGGTATTGCTCATCGCTTTTCCGGATAAAATGATAAGCGATGTCTTTTTTTGCGGGTGGCAGTGCATGGATGTTGAGTTGCCTTTTTCTATGTATAAAAGCCAAACCGCTGTTTTTTCGTTTTCAAAAACTAAAAATTCATGCCCCCATGGTTTTACAACAATCTTATTTTTATAATTATCCGGCTGAACGCTTACAGAAATAGTTTTTTTAATCGATTTCAGTCTGTTTAAAGCAATGATATCTTTATCACAGATTTTTATATTCAATATCTTTGAAACCCTAACTTCTTTCTTGTCTAACTCGTCTAAAAAAGAACTATAACTGTTTTTCACTCCGTCTTCCAGTTTAGTTTTTGATTTCCAGCCTAAACTTCGTATTTTCGATATGTCCAGAAGTTTTTTGCTGACGCCTTCTGGTTTTGTTTTATCAAATAAAATTCTACCTTTGAATCCTATAACCTTTTTAATTGTTTCAGCTAACTCAAGGATTGTATGGCCTTTTCCGGTTCCCGTATTGAAAGAGTCACAGCCGGAAGAATTATTCATCAAAAAGATGCACGCATCAGCAAGGTCATCTACAAATAAAAAATCTCTTACAGCACCGCCGGATCCCCAGATGACAACCTCTTTAGAACCCGCAATTTTAGCTTCGTGAAATTTCTTAACCAGAGAAGGCAATACCTGCGCATTGAGTATGTCATAATGCTGGTGTGGTCCGTAAACATTAGGCGCGGTAACTACTATAAAATCGGTCCCGTACTGGCGATTATAAGATTCACACATTTTAATTCCCGCAATTTTAGCTGTGGCGAAAGGTTCGCACGTAGGTTCCAAAGGGCCTTTTAGCAGATCTTCCTCTTTTGCGCATTTTTGATGGTCTTTTGGATAAGCATCAGCAGAATTTAAAAAGAGAAGTTTACTAACTTCATTTAAAAAAGAATGATGAATAACGTTACTTTGTATTATCAAGTTTTCATAGATATAATCGGCGCGGTAAGTATTGTTTGCAAAAACACCGCCGACTTTAGCAGCTGCAAGGAACACATATTTAGGTTTTTCCCTTTCAAAAAATGCTTTAACTTGATACTGATCGCATAAATCCAGCTCGGCATGTTCCTTTGTTATGATATTTTTATAACGGTCTTTTTCAAGCCGGCGGAGTATCGCAGAACCCACTAGTCCTTTATGTCCCGCAACATATATTTTATCATTTTTATTCATAAAATTACTTCCTGGATCCTTAGCCTATGGCTCAGGATGACATTTTGTGTCATCTGCGTAAAATCAGCTTTCTTTATCCGCGTTTACTTGTCCTGAGCGAAGTTGAAGGATCCGCTTCTATTATTTTTAGGGTTTCTCTCATCCAGTCGCCGTTATATTTGTAGTGAGGAGAAGAGATTATGTTACCGTCAACAACCACAGGAGCGTCGACGTATTCTGCACCTGCGTTAATAATATCGTCTTTAATCCCTATATAACCGGATATTTTTTTACCTTTTACGATACCGGCAGAGATAAGGATCCAGGGGCCGTGACAAATCGTGGAAATTACTTTACCTTTATCATACATGGCTTTCACAAAGTCCAAAACCTCTTTAATCTGTCTTACTCTGTCCGGCGCTTCATGGCCTCCGGGTAATATTACTAAATCATAATCCGATTCCTTTAAATCTTTTGTGTCAATGGTTGGTTTGGCCGGAACGCCGTATTTTCCTTTAGTGATTACTTTGTCTTTAATTGCGACATCCACTTTGAATCCGGCTTCCTGCAAACGGTAAAAAGGGTAAATGAATTCTTCATCCTGAAAATTTTGTCCTGTTATTATCACAGCTCTTTTCATAATTATTTCTCCTGATATAATTAACATTATATCTGATTACACACCTGCCTACCGGCAGGCAGGGATTTTTAACACCGATTACACTGATTAGAACCTGAACCCTTTAAAATAATCTGTGTAATCTGCCTTTTAATCAGTGTAATCAGACATCCTTTTCTTTATAGGATGTCTAAATCATATTTTTAACTGCTTTGTAAATTTTTTCCGCGTCAGGATATTTGTTTTGCAGCGGTTCATAAAGACATTTGGTTTTATCTTCTAAACCCAGCGCTCCGACTTTACAATTTGTTGCATACATAAGTTCGTAAGCGATTGAGCGGGAAGCGCCAGCTATTTCATGGCCCGGATCTATAACCAGTCCTTTCTTTGTTTCAGTCAAAGGATCGATAAGACGTTTAGTCAGTTCGAAAGGTTTCAGCCATAGAATATTTATAATGTTGCATATTATTCCTTCCTTTTTCAGCATTTGTGCCGCCTTTACAGCTTCAAATCTTGTTGCTGAAACCGGGTAAAGTGTTATATCTGCATTTTTTTCTAAGACATCATTCAACTCTTCCGTATTTTTATAGCTCGCGCGGTGTTCGCTAACAATCATAGGGTCGTCATGTTCCATATAATCCTGCCAGATTTTTTCATATTCTCCAGGCGTCATCGGTGAACAGACACGGAAACCGGGAAAATGCATAAAAATGCTATGAAGGACTCCCGAGTGGCAAGGCCCGAAATTTTCTGCCGCTATCGCCCTGACAAAAACAGGCGCGCAATTACCGTGCAGTTCCTTTATTTTTGCCGCAAAGAAAATCAAAGGGCTACCGTTCAAAACCAAAAAATCCTGAAATCTTATAACAAATATCGGGCGTCGTCCGACCATTGCAGCGCCAACCGCAATGCCGGCGCCTGCAACATCTGTCATTGGAAGCTCAATAATACCTTTACAATCCGGAACGGTATTATTAACCCATCCTACGGCGGTAATGCTTTCTCCCAGAAGAAGCCCGTTGTCTTCAGTCAAATGTTTTCTTGTTATTTCTTTAATAGTTTCTGCAACAGTTTTTTGTCCCATATTTGTTCCATTGAAGTTTTAATTTTATTTTCTATCTCTTCGATTTGTTTTCCCATTCCCAATTTGATTAATTCATCTTTTACTATTTTAAACCTGTCCCATTCGGGAGGCCCGTCTGTTCCTACGCTATTGTGCCAATACGCCCTGCAGGTATAGATATTAATAAAAGCCGGAAGAGTATCTTTTAATTCCTGTGTTTTTCTGTAAACGGTCCAAGGGTCATCCGTAATATCCACAGCAGGCATTCCAAGTCCTTTTGCTACTTCTGTCATGCTCCATGACCGCCGCTTATCAATAGTGGTAAGGACCGACAGATTATTATCTTCACATACAAAAAATACCGGCAGTTTATGTGTTACGGCAAACCCCATTGCCGCAAAAACATAATCCTCTTCTGCAGCTCCGTCACCAAAGAAACACACCACAGGTTTTCCGCTTCCAAGTGCAGCTCCGACCCCGAAAGGAACGTTTTCCCCGATTAATCCGTGATGTCCGAACATAGTCATGTTGTTTTTGTGATATTGCAGGCAGTTTGATCCCGCCCTGCCTCCGCTGGTACCGCTGGGCAGGCCTATCAATTCATCGCGTAATGCGACAGGATCTCCTCCAAATGACAAATAAGTAGAGTGGCATCTATGCTGCGCAAAAATCATAAAATCAGGAATTACAAGGGACATTGATGCAGCAATGGATTCCTGACCGGAGGAAAGATATACAAATTTATCAAAAATTTTTTCTTTGAATGCTTCAATCAAACCTAACTCAAAATATCTGACACGACACATATTATTGAAAATTTGAAGCAATATGTCGCTCTTGATAGATTTTGCTATATTCGGGATAATTCCGTAAGTAGGTGAACGCATAAATTATGATATTCCTATTTTCTTAAATATATTCTTTCTTATTAAAGAATAAAGTTTTGTTTTTTCTATTGAAGAATATAATTTGGTATGAATCAACCTGACTTTTAAGGTTGTTATATACAAATCGCCTTTAAATAGAGGTTTAAAACAGGGTAATTTTTCCATAAACTTTAATTCGTTCTTGTTGTATCCTACAAAAATGAAAACCTTTCCCCTGTTATCAGTATCAGGTTTATTAGGATAATATAAATATGTTTTATGGTTTTCAAACAAATCTTTGATATAATACCAGTCGCAAATTTTATTTCCATAGACATCAAATCCTGCATTAGGCTGGAAAGGTACAACAAAATCATCAATAGAAATAATAGAACGTTTTAATTTCAGTATTTCACTTATTTCATCTCTAAGAGGCCAGGATTCGCCTCCGTGTGCATCAAGATAAAAAAAACAATTATCTTCATCCGAAATCAAATTTGTATCTATCATTTTTTTTATGAACTTATCAGAATAGTCAGAAATTAATTTTATATTAGGATTGCTCTGAAACAAAGTTTGCAATATATTTTGTCTTTGTTTATCTATATCTATAGAATAAAGTTTTGTTTTTGCTTTATCAGAAGAATTTTCAAAAACCGGATAACGGTAAATATTTTGTTCAGGGCTGACAAATTTGTTAAGTTGCGGACCGGCTATGCTGGTTTTAATAGTTCCAAAATCCGGATCCAGGTTTTGGAACCAGCTGCTGACTTCAGCGACGGTTCCGCCTAAGTGAGTGCCGGTTTCAATAAATTTATTGATATTTAACTGCTTTATAATATCTTTACATATTTGATGAATCATATATTTTTAAACGTTTCCATATTTTGTATTTTTTATTATTTTATAACCCTTGATTAGTTCTTTTATGCCAATATCGAGAGAAAATTCCGGTTTAAAACCGGTTTTTTCTATTTTTTCGTTTGAGACAATATAATCTCTTTTATCTTTATCTTCACCTACCGGTGCTTCAAGGTAAACAAAATCCGGAATATATTTTTTTATTTTTTCACAAAGTTCAAGTTTAGAAAGGTTCGCTTCAGATAATCCGACATTATAGGGTTCATTTTTCATTTTTTCGAAATTCTTTATAGCATGTTCGAATGCACGAACAACATCTCTTATATGTATAAAATTTCTTTTAAAATGCCCCTCAAATAAAACGATAAACCTGTCGTTAACAGCACGATAAACAAAATCGTTGACCATCAAATCAAGCCGCATTCTCGGTGACATTCCGAATACTGTTGCCAGGCGGAAACTGATAGAATTACCTCTATCCAATACGGATTTTTCAGCTTCCATTTTTGTTGTTCCGTATAATGATATCGGATTTAAAGGTGTTTTTTCTGTACAAAATTTGTCTTTTTGTCCGATACCGTATCCGCTGTTAGTAGTCGGTATTATAATCCGTTGATTTTTGCTTGTATTATCGGCGATAAATTTTACCGCATCTGTATTAATAGTTTTTGCGCCAATTCTGTCATTATCACATAAAGGAGCACCGACAAGTGCAGCTAATGGTATAATGATATCCGGACTTTCAAGCAACGACTTCATAAGATTTTCGTCGCGTACATCACCGCGTATAACACTGAAATTGTCATTGTAACAGCAATCAGCAAGGGAATTTTGTGAATATGTAAAATTATCGACAACAGCAACTTCAAATCCATTTTGTAACAATTTAGGAACCAAAACGGAACCGATATAACCGGCCCCGCCTGTAACAAGTATTTTTAGCATTTGTTATCTCCAAGTTCATTTCTCCAATAATTTAGCAAATCCTGCATACTTTGTTCAAAAGAAATTTTAGGAGTCCAACCGGTTTGTTTAATGAATTTTGAACTATCAGGAATCTGTAGTGTGACATCTGAAGGACGCAGTAATTTTTTATCAACTTCAACTTTTACCTTTTTACCGACAGTGCTTAAATCAAGTAATTTATATAAAAGTTCACTTATTTCCATTGTAACATTGCTGCCGATTACATAAACATCTCCGTAAGTGCACTTCTCCGTTAAAAGCCAGTATGCTTCCGCTACATCCCGGATATCCAGAAAAGTTCTGACAGATTTTAGATTTCCGACGTAAATAACGGGTTCTCTCAATCCTTTTTCAATCTCGACAATTTGTTTAGCAAAAGAAGAATATGCAAAAACGTCTTTTGCCCTGGGTCCTATATATCCAAAGGTTCTACTTATTAACACTTTTAGTTTATATGAAGCATAATATTGCTGGACAAGTAAATCACAGGCGGATTTACTTACTGCATACGGGTTTTGAGGCCGCATTTGATTATTTTCGTTAATAGGAACTTCGTATTTTTCAACTCTGCCATAGACTTCCGAACTGCTGCAAAAATGAATAATAGATTCAGTTTTAAACTTTCTTACAGCTTCTAAAAGTGCCATTGTGCTGGTTATATTAGTAACAATAGTATCTAGAGGATATGCGAAACTTGCAGGAATATATGTTTGTGCTGCTAAGTGAAATATCTTATCGGGTCTTATTTTTGAAACAATTTCGTCAACACAATTCTGATCCCGTAATTCACATTCCAACAATGTAATTTTATTTTGAATATGTTTTATATTTTTAAGCGAGCTAGTATATCTTTTAGTACCGTAAACCTCAATATTTTTATCCAAGCCTAAAATATAATCAGCTAAATAACTTCCGGCAAATCCGGTAATACCGGTAATTAATACTTTCATTTTCTAATCCTCACTTTAAAAACTTATTCAGCCACCAATTATAAGTATTTTCTAAACCTTCTTTTAATGGAACATTTAATTGCCAACCCAACAAACTTATCTTGCTGTTATCAAGTAATCTTTTGGGTGCACCGTCAGGTTTTGTGGTATCAAATATAATTTTACCATTATATCCTGTAACTTCTTTAATTAATTCTGCAAGTTCTCCTATGGAAATATCTTTCCCTGAGCCGACATTTATAATTTCAGAAGAATCATATTTTTCTGTAAGAAATAGGCATGCATTTACAACATCATCTACATAAATAAAATCTCTCAACGGTTTTCCCGTTCCCCACATAGTTACGCTTGGTTCATTATTTATTTTTGCATTATGAAATTTACTTATAAAAGCGGGTATTACATGCCCTGCTGTTTGATCGAAATTATCATTAGGACCGAATATGTTTGACGCTACACAGGAGATAAAATTTGTTTTGTATTGTTTGTTATAAGATTGGCATAATACAATACCTGCAATTTTGGCAATGGTATGTGCAAGATTAGTCGGCTCAGGATAACCGGATAGTAGATATTCCTCTTTTAACGGTTGCTGGCATTCTTTCGGATAAATAATTGAACAAGCCAAAAATATTAACTTTTTTACATTTGATTTCCATGCGGAGTTAATTATGTTACTTTCTATTAATAAATTAGGATAAATGAAATTAGCCGGTTTTTCTCTGTTTTCAATAATGCCTCCGACGCTTGCTGCAAGTAAAAATACATAATCGGGTTTTTCATTATTAAAAAAATCCTCTACTTCTTTTTGATTTACAAGATTCAATTCTAATGAAGAGCGGGTAATGATATTTAGAAAGCCCTCTTCTTTTAATTTTTTAACCAAGGCGGAACCTACAAGTCCGTTATGCCCTGCGATATAAATTTTAGAATCTTTATTCATAAAAAATTAAGATAAATCATCGTCTATGTATGTTTTATCTTTATCTCCCGCATAGGGACCTTGTTTAACAAGTATCATCTCGATATCCTTAATAACCCTATAACCGTGTCCGCCGGAAGCAAATAGTATTAAATCGCCGCTGTTAAGAATTACATTTTTGAAAAATTCACCATTTTTTGTATAAAGATATACTTTTATCTTTCCTTTCTTTAGAATGTCTACTTCCTGTGTGTAATATATTTCTCTTTTAATTTTATTATGCCTGTGCGGTTCTATTATTTTCCCCTTTTTATGCGATATAAATGCAAGTTGCTGCGAAGAACTGTCTTCAGTAAAGAACCGCATATCTTTGCCTTTAAAATTGCTTCTTATCACTATTGCTATAACTTCATTTTTATGTTTGTATATTTCAAAACTCTTATTCATAATTATTTATAAAATTCCGGTTTATAAACTATTATTTCAGAACCGGAAAAATCAAACTCAAAAGTTATATTAATTAAATTTTTCAATGCATTTTTTACTTTCACTTGATTTTCAGGTTCTACATAAAAAAGCATAAAACCGCCGCCTCCCGCACCAAGCAATTTTCCTCCTGCTGCTCCATTTTTCATAGCAGTATCATAAATATTATCTATTAAACTATTGCTTATTTTTGCCGACAGGCTTCGTTTTAATTTCCATGTTTCGTTAAGAAGTTTCCCGAATAATCCAAACTCAGGTTTTGATGATGTTAAAATATCATAAGCATCGTCAACAAGTTTGCTTAGTTTAAAAAGTTCATTTTCATTTTTATTTGTATTTTTTATCTGTTCTTCTGCTATATCGGATGCGTTACGCGATATTCCAGTAAAAAAAAGCATAAATTTTTTGTCGAACAGTGATAAATTTTCTTGTTTTAAAACTACCGGAGTTACAACGATTTCACCGCTTTTTAAAAAATCAATCTTATTTAATCCCCCATAAGCAGCAAAAACCTGGTCCTGGGAACCGACATTTTCTTTTATGATATTTTGTTCAATATTTATTGCAAGTTTAAATAAATCACTTTTCGAAATAATATTCCCTTCAAGCGCATACATAGCTTTTAATAAACCTACGGTAAAAGCAGAGCTTGAACCCATCCCGGATCTTGCAGGAATATCGCCGTCGTGGTGTATAGAAACTCCTTCTTTATAATTAAAATATTTAAGAGTTTCTCTTACAGAAGGATGTTTAATTTCGTCTATGGTTTTTGGAAATTCCATCTGCGAATATACAATTTTGTATTTATTTTCAAAAAAAGGCGGCAGTTTACGGACGATTAGATAGCAATACTTATCAATTGCAACGCCGAGCACTTTCCCGTCGTTTTTTAGATACCATGAAGGATAATCTGTTCCGCCGCCGAAAAACGATATTCTATGAGGCGTTCTTGTTATAATCATAAATATCCTATTTTTCTGTCACATTTTTATTGCCAAACCAAATTTTCAATCTTTGGTAGGCTTTTTGAGATAAATATTTTCTAAGAATAATATTGACAATATATCTTTTCATAGAAAACTGCATTTTTCTAAATTTATTAAATAAAATTGACTCTATCATATTATTAAATTTTCTTTTCTTATACCGCCATCTTTGAATTTTAGTTATCAGATAACCTACATATCCTGTCGGGTAAACGGTAGCGGAATTTGAACTGGAAATAAATTCTCTGTACATTTTATAAGATTTGAAATCTTTGTAAAAAACAAAACCTGGGGCGGCTAATAAACTCATATTATGACACATTTTTACATGTTTTTCAGAAAGCCATGTAGCTTCTTTATACGAATCAAATGGATTATATTCACCCCAACCTACTAAGGTAGAAGGTGGTTTGTAGTTATATTCTTTTTTTAATAATTCAAAAACCGAAGTTCCGGGCAATGGAATCAACCTTCCAATTCCTAATATCATATTTGAATTGTTATAAGATATTTTATCAATAAGATCAAAGGTAGCGTTTAAATCTTCTTGTGTTTCGGTAGGATAACAGCATGTAAAACCTACTCTGTGAGGTATGTTATATTTTTTCAGCCAATCAACAGCTCTTAAAATTTGTTCAATTTTAATATCTTTCTTAATAATTTCATCCAATAATCTTTGAGAGCCTGATTCTGCGCCTAGAGCCAGATAGTCGCACCCGGATTTTTTTATTGTATCTACAAAATCAGCACCAAATTTTTTAACTGCATTATCAAATGTGTCAAATCTACAGAAGGAACTCCAACGAATTTTTAATCCCTTTTTAAGAATAGTACTAAATATTTTATAAGTTCTGTTGACATCTAGAAAGAATTCATCCTCATATCCGGCATCGAATCTTTTTATATTATATTTTTTATAAAGATATTCTATTTCCTCAACAACTCTCTCGGCACTCTTACATCTGTATTTTCGTTTATGAAAAGCTGGACTGTAACAAAAACTGCATTTATAAGGACAACCCCGAGAAGTGTGAAGAGGAAGCTCATACGATAATGAAATGTTATTACCCAAAAGGTGATACGGAAGGTCAAAGTCCAATTCATTCATATCAATAAAATCACGGGGTGGATTCACAACTATTTTTCCTGTATTGTCTTTAAAGGCAATTCCGTTTATTTTAGATAAATCACCTTTATTTTGCAGGCAGACGGCAAGTTCTTGTACCGTTTTTTCCCCTTCTCCTATAACGACAATATCAACGAGTTCGTTTTGCAGGGATTCTTCAGGGAGCAGCGACGGATGAACCCCGCCAAGAACAATAGGGATATTTTTATTGTAATTTTTTACTAATTTTGCAACATGTAATCCGTCCAATATCATCTTGCTGGTAAGCATACTAATTCCGACAAAAAGGTAATTTTCAAGTTTTATGTTTTTAACACTGTCAATTCCAAGATGAACAAATGAAACGTCAATATCTGTTTTAATCAGCGATTGCGCAACATAAAGCAATCCTATGGGAAAAGCAAACCCTCTTGATTTACTTGCCGGATGAACCAATAACACTTTCGGTTTAGTATTCATATTTTACCTAGAATTTCTGTATTAATTAGTTATCTTTTAACAAAACTCCTAATTTTTGTTTTTACAAGTTTATAAATTTTATCTGCTTCTTCAAATTTCAATAAAAATGATATTGCAATAAAAGATGCCATTCCTATAGATGCCGAACAAATTATTTTAAAAAGCCGGTTGAAAAGTGAAATTTTTGGAATCAATGCATTTAATTCTCGGAAAACGACAAAAATAATTATTCCTGATATTATAGCAAAAAAAGTTGTTTTACTCAACGATTTAAGTATAGATATTCCATGTAAATTATGTATTTTTTTCTTCAAATATATGAAATAAAGAATAGCAGTAATTAGACACACCAAGGAAGTTGAAAGAGCGATTCCTGCTGCCGGCGGATTAACCGTTTTAATAAAAATAAAATTTAGTATTACCGTTAACACTATGCCGGTTATTGTTATTTTTACATAACTCAACATATCCTGAAATACAAGAAGTAATCTTGCCATAACTACTACTGCGAAATTGGAAAAAAGCTGAAGTGTATAGCATATAAAAATTATAGATGTTAAATTTGTTGCGTGTTCGTCAAAAACACCCCTTTGAAATAGAGCTTGAATTGTGGGTTTTGACAGAATAATCATAACTACGGCTAAAGGTATAAAGATGAAACCGGTCATTTTTATGCTGGTTGCAAGAGTGTCTTTCATGTCCTCTATTTTATTTTCAGCAAATTGACTCGCAAAAAAAGGGTATATGGCGGTTGCAATTGAACCTGAAAAAATTACCAAAGGCACCTGCACCAGTTTATCGGCATAGCCTAACGCTGCAATACTTCCGGACGGCAGCCATGATGCCATAGATCTGTTTATTATGGCTGTCAAACTTGAAATAACTCCTAGCAAAAAAAATGTCAAACTGAAATTTAATGTTTTTTTCATTGCAGGATGCCGTATGTTAAAATCAAAATAATGTTTATAACCTTTCCTTTTTAAAAAAGGCAGTAGAAAGACAAATTGAATAAATAAACCAGCAAGAGTTCCCCATGCAAAAATATAAACGCCCATACTCTTAGTAAAAAAGAAAATAAAGGTTATAATGCTTATTGTTATAAACATCTGTGAAAATGAAGGTGCAGAAAAATTTTCAAATGCGTTTAATATCCAGGTAATTGTGCCGACCAAACCGGTAAATATCATTGTTATGCTTAATATCTTCAATATATTTATTGCAAGCATAGATGTTTCTGGGTTCAACCCATTAAAAAAATTAGTTACAATTTGTTTAGAAAAAATAAAAAGAATTATTGCAATTAAGAAAAGAAAAATAAACATATAGTTTATTGCAATACTTGCCAGATGGTTTGCTTCCTCTTTATCTTTAGTTTTATACTGCACGAAAATAGGAAGAAAAGTTATTCCAAAAGTAGAGACGGTAATAGCGTTAATAGAATTTGGTATAGTTAAAGCAGTATAAAAAGCATCCATTGCTTTTGAAATTCCGAAATACTTGGCAACAAGCATTTCTTTGCCTAAGCTCAAAATACTGCCGACAACACTTGCGGTAATAAGAATGACATAAGCTTTCGCAATTTTTATATTTGTACTCATTTTTCACCTTTATTTTTTAGGTAATATAGATTTTAAAACTGATAATGATGAGGATAATTTTGAAATAATATTTAATGAAATATTCTCGGGCAAATTATTTGAAATACTTTGAAAAATACCCTGTATTTTTTTTATTTGTACGAGTCTTTCTTTTTGAACCTTACTAAGTGAATTGTTTTTTTCGAAATCTGATATAGCAGAATTAAAACTATTTAAGATTTTCTTAGTCCTGATATTCGTTCTTTTGTATATGACATTAATAAAATCCGGATTAACTTCATAGAAATCCTTGCGGGAACCCCTTACCCATATTTTTTTTACAGCTTCCCACCTTTCTAATTCACGGATATTTAAACTTACACTCCCTTTACTCATTTTAAGTTTAATGACTATATCATCAAGTGATAATGGTTCGTCATTCATATAAAGAAGACCGTATATTTGGCCCACACTTCTGTTTAACCCCAAGTTTGCGCCGAGTTCGCCGATTATTCTTATAAAATTAATATTTAAATTATCAGTATTCATATTGTTTAAAACGTATTAAACGTTCTAAATATAGTATAAACAATATTTCAATATTTGTCAAGCTCTTTTTTTAGAGGAAGTTTATAGGTTTTTGGGTTATAGGGTTATAGGATTCTAACGCTAAAACTCTAAGAACTCAATAAACTCTATAACTCATTTTGATAGGATGTCCCGGTAGAGTTTTAGATATAAATTCGTAACAATATAAATTGAAAACTTATTTACACTATAAAACAGTTAATTGATTTAAGACTATTTTTTAGCGGTTTTACGGGATGTTTTGTATAACGATTTTGTTATTCTGTAGGTATTTATTCTCTCTAATAAGTAAGAATAAATTGAAGATAAGTTTCCCCTAAATAAAGATTTTAATCCTTTGAAAAATAGTTCGATTAACCTTATAAAATTAATCATTAAGTTAGTAACGCGATACAATCCGGTCGAAATGAGAGTTTTATTTATTAGTAATTTTTCTACAGGTTTCGGTATATTCCATAGCCAGAAGCGCAAAAATAAATTATTCAAATAAGTATTTCTTTTAAAATCACAATAGTATTTACGGTAAACATCGTTTAAATCATCAATAATTAGTTTCTCTTTTTTTGCTCTTTCATAGAGTTCAGTTCCTGGAAAAAATGTTAATGAATGTAAAGAAAGATGATATGGTTTCGGTATTTCAATCAAAAAAGTTAACGTTTCGATTATATCATCATCGGTCTCCCATGGATTATCAAGAATTAAATCGTACATCGGCGGTTCCATAAGTGATTTGTATTTATCTATAGTTTTAATAATATCAAGCAATTTTTTATTTGAAACATTACGTTTGTAGATTTCTCTGTTTGTACGCTCGCTGCAGGTTTGTATTCCAAGACGTATTCTTTCAAGTCCCGCATCAAGGCAAAGCTTAAGTTTCTCTTCGCTGAAGTTCCAGTAAGAGACGCCCGGTATTTGAAGGGGCATTCCTATATTTTTTTTGTATTCAATGCAAAAATCCTTCATTTCGTCGAAACTAATTGAAAAAAAACTATCATCTGAATATGCTATTACCTTAATAAAATCGAATTTTTTCAAAATAGCTTTCAATTCGTCAATTATATGTTTTGTGCTTCTTTTTCTGAATTTCTTCTGTTCGGAATAATATCTAGAATAAAAATTGTTGCAGCAATAAGAACAATTCATAATACATCCCCGCGTAGCCATTGTGTAGTAAGTATCGGGTTTGTAAGTTCTTGCTAAATATTTTCTAAAAAGAGGAACATTCATGTTGTAAATTTTATTCCCTTCAATTACAAAATGGTCTTCAATATCATAATCTGGCGGCGGTATTGTGTCCAAATCACAGATTAGCGGTCTCATTTCATTTTTTACAATTTTACCTGACGTATCTTTAAAGTATATCCCTTTTACTTTATGAAGTTCATCTATTTTTGAAGTTAAGTCCTGCAAAGTTTCCTCACCTTCGCCAATAATAACTATATCGGCGTATTCTAGGCTTTCGTCGGGTTTAACAGTTGGATGAATTCCGCCCCAGATGACCGGGATGTCAAAATGTTTTTTTAAATTTTGAGTTATCTGCACAGCCCTTTCAAAATGATTAGTCATTAAAGATATACCTATCAAATCGGAGTCTTTAGATAGATTTACCGCTTCGTCAATAATATTATCCGGATATTTTGCGGAAAGTTGCCCTTTGTAAAATGGTTGAGGCAGGAAAATCATCCGTACGGAATGTCCCGCCTTTTTTAAATAGGATGAAATACTTCTTAACCCGAATGCAGTTATATCATCTGTTACTGAAATTAATGTTATTTTCATATTTGGTTAGTAATCTTTAGAGTAAGAACAGAAATCTGTTATTTTCGTCACTAATTTAACTTATAAAATAAAATTTATCAAGCTTGTTTATAATTGGATAAAATGTTTCTATATAGTTTTATATATGAATTTGTAACGATATTAATAGAAAATCTATTTTCTATTGTTTTAACTGCAGAGAAAGATAATTTGTTGAACATTTCTTTGTTTGAAAAAATCTGATTGATTAGATTGGGAAAATCCTTAATTGTATCTATATTTATAAGAATACCATTGTCCCTATCGATTATGATTTCCTCATTTGAGGGTATTTTATTTGCTACTGCAACAAGACCGCATGACATTGCTTCAAGAATTGCGTTGGAAAGGCCCTCACCAAAAGACGGCAGTATGAATAAATCCGATGCTTGTAAATAATTATTAACATTATTCTTGAATCCCAAAAAAACAATATTTTTATTTTGAAAAGATTTTTTAAATTTTTCAAGTAAAGAACCGGAACCTATTATTAAAAGAACGTAATTTTCTGTAACATTTTTCCATATGTTTAAAAGGAGATTAATACCCTTCCCTTCTTCAATTCTTCCGACATAGATACAGATTTGTTTGTCAATAGGCAAACCAAGAACTTTTCTTAAGTTTATTTTTTCATTCAAATCCACTCGCTTAAAAATATCGGTGTTTACGCCGTTTGGAATTATAAGGGTTTTATCTATAGAAAATCCTTCGGAAATTATTTCATCAAAAACCTCTTTACTAGGAACAATGTAAATATCAAAATATTTTTTTAGTATATTTAGTTTTAGTTTTCCTAAAGGTTTAGATAGTGAAGTAGCAATATCGCCTGTGCTCCTTGCACCGCCAAATTTTAAAATAATTCTTTTTTTAAAAAGCTTCTTTATTAAAATTGCAGAGAATGCATGTGAAGAAGCTAAATGAACATGTATAATTTCGTATTTATTGCGATTAATAAAGAGAAATAAAAAAGATGAGATAAAGAAACAAATAGAAGATAAAAGGCCTTTTCCAATAGAAAAGGTTCTATAGATTGGAAGATTATCCAATAATTCATATTTATTTAGCTTTTTAAGCCGTGCAGTAAGTATAAAGACATCATTCCCTGAGTTTATAAGCGATCTTGCCAATCTTTGTGCCTGCAATTCGGTACCACCGAATACAGGATGAAATCTTTCTAATAACATGCAAATTTTTAGTTTCATATTTTAATGTATAGTGCAAGAAATACGGTACTAAATATAGTTAAGCATATTCCAACTAAAAAGTAAATATGACAAGGCCGAAATGTTTGCGGATTTATAGATATACTTGTATTGTAATATTTATTTTCGAAAATATTATTTTTCAATTTTCGCCAGCCATTATCAATATTCTTATTTGTTATTACATATTTGATATTATATTTAGATAATTCCTTGGCATTGGTATCATTTTTTAACTTTTCAACAAATGTTTCTATCCCTTCTGTCGTTAGAGGGTCATACCCTGAAGCATTAAAAATATGATGAGGTATATTAACATTTGCAGGTAAAGTATTAATAAAATCGTAATAGTTCAATGTGTTTGAATAAACGTCGGGCAAAACAAGATATTTTCCGTCATCAGTATTTTTTTGAAGGTTTAATATATTTTTAGTTTTAATATTTATAAATTCCGAAGATATTTTAGGATTAAGCTTATATGAATATAAATATAAATCAAAAATTGTAAGTATAATAAATAAAGGTGTAAATTTTGAAAGATCGTAAATATTTGATTTAGAAATCATTAAACAGATTATGAACGAGAATAGAAACATTATTGCTGCCGGGTATCTTATTCTTGAAAAAGGTAACAAATATTTGTATAGAAATTCATAAACCGGAGTATTTCTGCCTAATGCCAAAATTAATATTACAATCAGAGGCAAGAGAAGCTTTTTATCGCTATTAAAAAAGTAAGTAAAAATAAATATTAAAGGAATCAAACCGACATAAAATGATTTAAGCCAAAAATTGCCTGTAATATCTATATTTTTCATTGGTAAAATGTTTTTGATAATTTCAGCAGGTGAAATTGAAACACTCGAAGCTTCCTGATAAGTAATTCCTTTTGCTCTGTTTGAACTGCGAATAAATTCAAACGAAGGTATTATCTGAATAGACGACAAAAACAAAGCAAAAAAAATAGAAAATATAAACGTATAAATAATATTTTTCTTAAGAAAAAATAAAAGCAGCAAAATTGTATAAAATATAATTTGAGGGTGGCCTGCAAAAATTTGCATAACAAATACCAAGCCGAGTAAAATTTTATTTTTATTCATTAAAAAAATCAATGCAAGAGGAAGCCAAATCGCTGCGCCAAGAATACTTAAAAATTCAACACGGGTGATTAGATATCCGCCAAATGCCCAGCAAATTGAACCAAATATAGCATATGAATTTTTTATTTTAAGAGTTTTTGCCAAAAAATAAAAAAATATTGAAGCTAGATAGAAATGCAAAATGACAAAAACTTTATATGCGATTGTGAATTTGAAAAGATAAAAAAGAATTGTAAAAGGATAAAATAAAGAAGTTTCCGGATTAGCTAAAAAAGGTTGACCAAAAAAAGAATAAGGGTTCCATATAGGTACAGTTCCATTTTGAATATTTTCTGCTGCAAAAAGCCGGTATGGCATAAATAAATTCAATATATCTCTGAAAAGATACATTTTATCTGTAAATATTATATCGTAAAAGAAAAACAATACTAATATTGAAAATAACAATAATACTTTAGCCTTTTTCAAATTTTAACCTCAAAATAAGATGAAAATATGCTAAAATAGTTTTTAAGATTTTTATTTTGCTTTTCCCCCTTTTCAGGTCGTAACGTAAAACTAGG
Organism: Elusimicrobia bacterium RIFOXYD2_FULL_34_15; assembly: GCA_001800605.1. Lineage (GTDB taxonomy): Bacteria > Elusimicrobiota > UBA8919 > UBA8919 > UBA8919 > UBA9627. The sequence goes on along the minus strand of MGVS01000068.1, from coordinate 26,190 downwards.
CCGACTTCTGATATAGAGGCGTTTATTTTAGATAGTTTTATAAGGATTTCAGCCATGCAAGTAAAACCTGAGACTGTTACTAGCTTTTGCCCGTAAAAATCTTTTGCTTTTTTAATTATATTTCCGGAATATGCACGGTAACCGCTTGTATAATCCGATACATTGTTTATCGGGAAAAAAAGTTTTAAAATTATTCCTGCACCGCCGCTTAAAATCTTTCTATACTTTTTCAATCCTACTTCTTTTCCTCCGGATGCATATCTTGAAGCAATCGCAATATCATAACCGTTATTGATTTTCTCTTCAAGTTTTTGCATTAAATCAACAGGGTGGGTATTATCAGCATCCATAGTGATTAGAATATCGTTTTTATTAATGACTGATGAAACATAATTTATTCCGGTTTGCATCGCCTTACCTAAACCAAGATTTTTTTCGTGATTTATTATATTAAGATTTAATTCTGGTTGTAGTTTTTTTAATATATCTGGAGTGTTGTCGAAAGAACCATCATTGACAATAATTATGGAATGTTGCTGATTAGAAAGCTGAAAAGAAATATTTCTTACTAAAACTTCAATACCTTCAGCTTCGTTGAATGCCGGTAAAAGTAAGTATATCACAGATTATAATTATACAAATTGATATAAGAGAAATCAACACACCAATAGTAAATAAAATAGGACGATAGAGAAAATGTATTAAATATTTATCTGAATTTTTTAAAGTTATTGCACGGAAGATATAGTTATCTTTACGAATAGCGCTTTTTTTACCATTGATATATGCCTGCCAGCCCGGATAATAAGAATCTAAAAATAAAAGATTACCCGAATTTACTGTCTCAACTTTTATTTTGTCAGGTGAATAATAAATAATATTTGATGCCCTTTTTTTATTATTTTTATCTATGACAAAACTTCTTTCAACAAAATTACTATTTTTGTAAATAAATAGATGCGATTTATATGCTAATTTCCAGAATTTTGAATTAATAATATCATCGCATAAAAGATATTTTACATTTGCATCTGATAAAAGTTCATTTGCATCATCAGCACTGTTTTTTAATTGAATTTGATTAATAAATCTTGAATGTTCTATTGTTTCAATGGGTTCCCCTATTCCTCCTGCATCAAAAAGGTGCGATGTTATTGACGTTATTCCCGGAAGACGATCCTTTAGAATATACCATCCGATATTCCCGTAATCAGGTATCTTTATTTTTTCGGACCAAGCAGTTTTTGGAGTCAGAAAGAACCTGAAATAATCTTTATCTTTCTGAAGAAAATTGGTAATTGAACCTTTTTCAGAATAGTAATTATATTCTATTGTCGGATGTATTTTGTGAGTATATATTAAAAGTTCAAAAACTATTAAAAAAGTAAGTAAAAATGATGCTTTTTTTATATTATTAAGTCCGGTTGCAATATAGATTATAAATATAAAGAAAGGAATTAACAATATATAAGCTGGATACCGGATTAAATTAAATACGGGTATATATTTATATATAAAAATATAAATTGGTGTTTTACTGCCAAGTGAGAAAAACAGCGAAAACAGAACCAAACACAAATATACGATAGACTTTTTTCTATTTAAATAAAAATCTTTATTAAATATTGTGATAATTATTCCAAGGATTGCCATAAAAGCTGCGATAAATCCTATCCAAAATGATTTTAACCAAAAATATTTTTCACCACTGAACAGGCCTGTTTGTTCAACTTTTAAAAATATAGGTGAAATTAGTGATATAATATCAGAAAAATTTGCCGACCAAACAGTTGTGTCTGTTATAGACAAACCGCTTTTTCTTATAGAGTTTAAAATTAGTTCTATCGAAGGTAAAATTTGGATAGATGATACTAAAAGCCCGGAAAGTAATATTAATAAAATATTTTTTAATTTCTTATCAAAAAATGCTTCAATAAATAATAAAGTCAAGAAAAATATTATAATAGGTGGATATCCTGCAAATATAATAAAAGAGAAAACCAATGCTCCTATAAATATATTAGAATTTAGAGAAAGCATAAGAAACAAGGGAAGCCAGATGGTTGTTCCATATAAGCTTAAAAATTCTATTTTTGTTATTAAATAACCGCCTAATGAGAATATTATCCCAACTGTAAAAGAAGGCATTATTTTGAATTTCTTATTGCGAAAATACAAAAAAACAAATAGAGATCCTAAAAAAGTATGTAATATTGTAAAAAGTTTTAAACCGTTGATAAATCCAAAGACATAAAAAAGTATTGAAAAAGGATAAAAAACTGCTGATTGGAAATTGGCTAAAAGAGGCATTCCACAGTATGAATAAGGGTTCCATAAAGGTATGTTTCCTTTTAGTAATGATTCTGATACTGCGGTCTTCCAAGGATGAAAAAGATATGTTAAATCTCGCATAAAAAATATTTTTTTATGAAAAATAATTTCATTATATTGAAAAACAACAATAATTAAAATAAATATAATCCAAATAATATCTTTCTTTTTCATAAGTACTTTTTGAATATACCCCGTAGGAGATAGGAAGCATTTCCTACGGCTTCAGTGATACTAAAAAATATCTGTATTCATATTATAAACTAATCTCTAACGGGTTTTGCCTTTAGATTCTGAAATTGATTTTAAAGAATTATTTACAGAAGAAATATCAATATAAAACAGCAATTTCTCATAACCTGAAAATGACATATAATTATTTTTGAAATAATTATATGTCAGAATTATATTTTTATATTCGTTTGTAGCAGAATCAATTTTGCCCCTTCTTTCATCTATTTTTGCCAGAAAATATCTTGGAAGAAGATAGTTGGGTTCAATTTCCAAAGCTCTCAAAAAATAAGGTTCGGCTTTGTTAAACTCTTTTAAATTAAAATAAATATTTGCAAGTGAAGTTATGGCAAACGGACTGTTTGGATTAAGTTTTATAGATATGTTTAAGTTCTCAATTGCTTGTAATTTATTATTATTGGAATAAAACAATTCACCGATTATTCTTCTGTATTCAAAATCGTCAGGTGAAAATTCAATTACTTTTTTATAAAGTTCGAGACTTTTTTCAGGATATCTATCGATAAGTTTATCTGCAGTTTTCTTGTATTTTACAGAGTCAAAAGGTTTAAAAAAGAAATTTATTGAATTAAATACTATGATTATTAACAAAAATATTTTTAAATATTTAGAATTAATGTTATTATCGTTATATTCTATTTTATAAAGAATATCAGCTGTTAGAAATATAGCAATTATAGTAATTGCAGGTAAGTGAAGATTAAAGTCTACCAGTGAATGTGAAATGATTGCGATCAAAGCAGACGTGAAAACTGGATTGCCTTTCATATTTTTAAATATTATAAATATTACGAAAATAAATGCAAAAAGTGAGAAAATACCGCTTTCAGCAGCAATTTGCAAAAATTCATTATGGGCAAATCTTGTATGTTTACCGAAGCGTGAAATTCCATTATCGACAGGAAAATTATATTTGAAAAACAAAAGTTCAAAATTACCGGGCCCGGTGCCAAAAAACGGTTTTTCAATGATTATTTTTATAGCTGATTTCCAAATTTCACTTCTTTTTAATGAATAAGTATCTCCAGTATCAATTTTAGCTATATTTTTTACAAAATTTGCAGGTAAAATAACAAATGTAAATAAAGCTGTAAAAATCGTTAATATAATTCCCCATTTTTTAAATTTCAATATAATATTAAATGATATTCCACAGATTAAAGCAAAAAAGCCACCACGTGAATGTGTTAATATTATTGAAAAACAAAGAAATAGAAAAAAAATAACATTAAGAATTTTAAATTTGATTGAAATTTTATTAGAAATAGTATATGAGAATATAATTGTTGATGCACATGCAATATACCCAGCTGCTAAATTTGGATTAGGCAAAGTTGCCTTAGGGATATATGATAAAAAACTCTGTACCATAATTATTATTGAAATGATAAAAGAAACGGATATAAAACAATAATAAAAATATTTTTTAAATTTATCATCATAGACTGATATAGTTACATAAAAGAGAAATACGAAAGATAGAAGCATTAACATAGTATTCAGGGAAGCATTAAAGTAAACCGAAGTTGAAGTGGAAATTGCCAAAAAAGTAAAGAATAAAGTAATCGGTAAATCTAAAGCTGTTTTTTTAACTTTGAAAAAATACATAAAAATAAAAGACAAGATGAAAACTAATGTTTCAAATACAAAAAGAGGAACAGGATCTTTTAAACCGTTAAAAAATGGTGCAGATACTAATATAAATAACAACAAATATCTAATTATCTCTATATTTATTTTATATTTCATAGATAAGTTTATAAACTAATCTCTAATGGGGTATAAAGATTTGGGTGATGATTCATAAGCCTTTTTTAAGCCCATATAACGCTGTTTTAAGGTCTTTTCTTTCATTATTAAGATATGTGTCAAAATATACTTTTGAGTTATATTTTTGCAATTTTGAAGCTTTTTCAAGCTCAATTTCTGATTCATACAAATATGATTGATATTTTGTAATTTTAAAAAGCTGTTGATATATATCCGATAAATAAAGATAGGTTTGCGGATTGTATTTATCGAAGTTTAAGGATTTTTCAATATGTTCTTGAGCTATATCAAGGTTTTTTTCATCCAGAAAATATTTGCCTCGGGCCATTTCTCTGCTGCCTAAAAAAATATTTATCGAAGAATAAACACCCAATGAAATTAAGAAAACAGTTAACCAATTAATAATTGTTCTTTTATTCCCCTTAATTTTAAAAATATATTTTTCTTCATTTTTTGATGTAAATCCTGCAAATGTCCAAAAAAGAATAGCGTTTGCCGGAATAGCTAATGAATAATCAAAAATCCCGTGAAATAACATCGCACCAATTGCAATAAAAAATGGTATAGTATCGTTTGTTTTAATTTCTGAAAATATTTTTTTAAAAAAATAAATAAGTGAAAAAAACCCGAATATACCTATTTCAGCAGCGATTTGCAAGTAATAATTATGAGCATAGATTGAATTGAGGCCGCTTATTTTATATTTCTGGTATGCATCTCCAAATGCAGATAGTCCTACACCGGAAAGAGGGTTTTTCCATATCATTTTGAATGCTGATAGCCACCAAATAACTCGATTATAAGAGTCCTTTTCAATGATTTTATAAATCAACAGTGAAATTGACACAGTAATTATTATTAATCGATATTTAGAAGAAATTTTTATATTATTTAAATACAAAAATATATAGATTCCAAAAATAACTGATAACCAAGCAGCAATAGAATTTGTTAGAAAAAGTGCTGTTATAAAAAGCAAAAATAATAATAAATAGAATATATTTTTTATAAATTGTTGTTTATTCAAGTTTTTAAAAAATAGACTAAATGTTAAGCATATAATACCTACTAGATAACCGGCAAAAATGTTAGGATTAACCATTAAAGATGGAATGTAATTACTAATGAATATTCTTTGATAGATGGCGTAGAGTGATAAGATAGAACCACTAATAAGAATCGATGTTAATATTGTTTTTTCGTCTGAGTTTTTTGCAAGAAAATAAATTATTATACAATCAATTATATTTAAAAAGCCATTTCTTGATTCATAAATATTAGCTGATGTAAAGATAGATATAAAACAGAAAAACACAAAAATAAGCAGAGGTATAGTTGTATATTTATAAAAAGGTATAGATATTTCTTTTTTTAAAATGAGGAGCAACAGACAAAGATATAATAAAATATGAATTATTATTTGTGTCCACAAATTCCAGGAAGCACTAAATAATGGTGTGATTGTTAGGATAATTGTTAAAAAAAGATTAATTACCACTTTTTACGTTTACTTGATTTTTTTGCTGTGGAAAACTTATATAATAGGTAGGTTAGTAAAATTATTATTCCTAGAGACTGCAGTATTTTTATTTTAGGTATCATAGTACCGAGTAACAATGGCACTATTCCGATAAAAGGAAAAATATAATCAAGAAAAATCTTTGCACACCCCCTTCTGTCGCCTCTATCTGTAGAGCTGGGAGGTATACTTACAAAAGATATTGTTGTTAACTTTTTTACTGAATCTGCTATTATCTTATTATCAGGATATTTGGTAAGTTTTTCCTTGTATAATTTAATTAGTTCATCAATGCGGTTTTGCTTGACCCCGAGAGTTATTAGTGCATTATGCGCTTCAGCATTATTTGGATCTTTTGTGACTACTTTTTCATATGCATGTTGAGAAAGAACATAAAATGCAGATTCTTCTTCCTGGTCACCTTTGATTTCGTAAATTTGGCCAAGTTTATAGAGTACTTCTACATTATCAGGTGCTATTTTTAATGCTTTTTGAAACTCAGATATAGCCGCGGTTAAATTATCGGATTGTTTAAATGAGTCGCCTTGTTTTATATAGGTAAGGATTTCCTCGTTAGTAGGCATTAAAACTTAACATTAACTCCGACATTAAAAAATAACGATGATAGATCCAATTTTAAAGGATCACCAAGATTAATTAGAGTATTTTTCAACGTAGTACCTTTAGGAATATCAATTACTCCATCACTGTTTAAATCTATATTTTTGGTAGATTTCAGATCTCCGATATTAGCAAATCTGCTTCCAATGGCTAGCGTTAAAGTTGTTTCCTTTACCGGGAATAGTTCGCCGCTTGTTAAATCATCTGGTTTATCATAAGATGCGGTAAATGGTTTAAGTTCAAATATAACAGAAACTTCAAATACGCTTGATGTTTTTTTATAAGGACTATCAAATGTATAAGTAAATGAACTTGTTCCATTGAAAAATAGTCCGGTTCCATCAACTGTTACTTCACCTGATGCAGGACCACCGGATACATCAAAACCAACTGAAGCTTTCTTTGTTTGATAAGGTGTAATCCGAAGACCTACTTGCCCTGTCAAAAGACTTACTTTGAAATTGTCAGGATAACCCAAAAACCAATTCAGTGTTCCTTGGTTTACAGGAACATTAACTTGCTGTAAATATCTCATATCTGTTTCTGCATCAAGATATGACATTTTTCCAGTAAGGAACAAATTTTTCTGTTTTGTTATTTCAATTCCTAATTTTGCTCCAAAATCCCATCCGCCTTTAATTATTGAAAATGTAGCAGGAGGATTAGCAAAAAATGTATAATTTTCTATCAAATTATTTAGAGCATTGATTTTTTGGAATGAATTATAACCAACATAGGGTTCAACAAAAACTTCAGAAAATGTAAAAGTAGGAATAAGAACAAATACAGATAAAACAACAATTAACAATAATTTTTTCATTTTAGTTATTTCCTTTTTGATTATCATATTTCCTCCTGAAGTTAGTCTTTCATTATGTAAGGGGTTACAAATATAATAAGTTCAGTATTTTGTTTATCATCATGATAACTCTTGAAGAATTGGCCTAAAATTGGTACATCGCCAAGTAATGGTATTTGAGATGCATCTTTTCTTTCATTATTAGTTATTAATCCGCCAATTACTATAGTCTCTCCGTTTTTGACTAGTACAGTAGTTTCTGCTTCTTTGGTAGTTGTTTCAGGTCCTATAGCGGAAATCCTTGTTACATTGGATACATTCGGTCTTACTAACATTGTTATTCTTCCATCAACATTTATTGTAGGTGTAACTTCAAGCTGAATTCCAACTGTCATGAAAGCAGTTGACGTAGTCGAAACGCCTCCAGAGCCAATACTTGTTTGTGTATATGGTATCTGCCCGCCTACAACGATTTTTGCCAACATATTATTAAGAGTAGCAATTCTGGGTTGTGATAATATTTTAGCTCTTCCCTTGGATTGTGCTGCAGCAAGACGTGCCGTGAGTTCTATATCACTACGCAAATATCCAAATGTAAAAGAACCAACTTGTGATTGTGAGGGTGTTTGCGACTGAGCATTTTCAGATATTCTTGAATTTGAATTATTCATTATATCTCGCGTTAAAGACCAGTCGATACCAATATCTTTTGTATCGCCTATTGATATTTCCACAATTTTTGCTTCAATTACTACCTGTTCAGGTTTAACATCTAATTTGTTCATTAAAGATAATGCAGCCTGAATGCCTTCAGGAGTTGAGGTAACTATGATACTATTTGTTCTTTCATCAGTTTGTAAACTTACTTTTTGCCCTTCAGCACTCATTATAGATGAAATTTTACCGCTAATATCAACAGCTTTTGAATAATTTAAACGGAATACTTGTGAAACCTGAATGGCATCTGCACGTTCTTTGGCTAAAGTCGCAGGTGTCATTATACGAATTACATTAGATCCAACCTGCTGAAGTATTAAGCCTTGCATTTGAAGAATAAGATTCATTGCTTCATTGAAAGGGACATTTTCGAGATGAATAGTCAAATTTCCAGAAACATCATCGCTATAAATTATATTCATTCCGGTTTTTATTGCAAGTATTTGAAATACATCTTTAATATCAGCATTATTAAAATCTAAAGTTACAATATCTTTTGGAAGTTCACCGTGTTTAATAGGTTTTTGCACTATTTTTTTAATAGGCAATGTTTTCTCTTTGATTACTTTTTTTGCAGCAGGTTTTTGGCCGTCCACTGGTGTATTTCCAGGAGCTGGATCAGTTTTTGCTGTTTCAACCTTTTTAGCTTTTGGTGTAGCTGTTTTCGAATTAGTAACTTTTGCGGTTAAATCAATTGTTATTTCTGTGGCAGTTGCTTTTGAAGAATATTTTGCAGGTTTACTTAAATCAACAATTATTCTTGATTTTTTTACAGGAGCGTCTGTATATTGTCCGCCGCGTATTGATTTAATGAATTGCGAATTTACTTGCAAATCTTTTTTGTCTGATACATATTCGCAACTTGATAGTTCAATTACTATTCTATTGGGTTCCTGTATTCTATAAACGTTGAATTTTGTTTTCGATGAAACTATGATAGAGATAGAGTCACTATTCGGTTCCGATTTTGTTATTATATCTGTTAGTTGTGAAGCTATACTGCATGAGATTAGTACAAACATCATTGAAAAAGTTGCACAGGTAAAACGAACCTTTTTAGGGATTTCAGATAATTTAATTTTCATTTTTCTTTTTCCTCCTCAGATTTTTTCAAAGATAATTCAACTTTAATATCATTACAAATGAGAGTAATTGATTTTTGTCCTACAACACCGGATACGTCATTAACTATTTTGTTTCTTCTATTATAGAGTTTTCCTTCCTTTAACATATAGGATCCACCGGAAGAATCACCTATCATGGCTATTGCTTGTCTGGAATTCTTATCTCTAAATATTCCTTTTAATTGCAATGTAGCTAATTTTTCACTTGTGAACGTTTCGGTACCTTCGCCACTTTCAGCCAAAGCTGAATAAGCCATACCGCCACCGCCTGGTAACAAAGGGTCACGATAAGCAGCACCTTTGTAAATATATTTGCGTGGAGGAACCGGTGGGACATATTCCGGAATTTTTGGTTTTGGACGGGGAGCAGTAACCTGCTGAGCATCATCCGTAGCTTTTTTCTTACTACATCCGAAATTAACTATCAACGAAGTTAGGAACAAAAAATTTAGTAATAAACAAATTTTATTATTTATTTTCATAATATTTTATTTTGCCATGTATGTTGCAAGCCTAAAATTTACTGTTAATGAATCTGGCGATTCTTTTGTAGCTTGTTTTGGAGTCATAACAACATCAAATGTATTAATTATTCTTTCAAATTGCCCGATATCAGCTATAAAATTAGCAAGGTTATGATAATTACAACTTGCAGCTAGTGTTATTGGGATCTCAGAAAAATAAGTTTTTTGTATTTCTTTTGAAGGAGTGAATGATTGAGCGTTAATTCTATGCCTTTCCATCGCTCTTGTTATATCTCTTATTAATTTTGGCAAATCCTTAGATTTTGGTAGTTTCTTTTCCATTTCTCTTGCTTCTATCTCTATTATTTTGAATTCTGCCTGTAAAACTTCTAGTTCTTGTGCCGCCTGACGGGTTGCCTCAAGTTTTGCTTGCTTTTCCGATAACTCACTCTGCAAACCTGTAATTTCACGTGTTATTGGTGAATAGAGATATTTCCAATACGCCCATAAACCAACAACAGTTATAATTAGTAGAGCACCTTTTTCCTGGTTGGTTAGTTTTTTCATATTATATTATTTCCACTCCTGATTTATGTAATTTACCGTTATAGAAAATTGTTTTATTATTCCTCTATCAGCTGAAACTGAAGTTGTTATTCCGCTAATTTCCGGACTATTAAATTTGTTTGAATTTTCTAGAGCTTGAAGCAGATCAGCTATTATATAGTTATCATAAGCAGATGCATTAAAATTAATTTGCATAATAGATTCAACTGATTTTGTATTTAAATTTAAAAGCCACATTCCAGGTGGTAATATTTTTACCAGATCTTCCATAAATATAGGATATACTAATCGTGATTTATTCAAAGATTCAAGAGCAGTTTTCTTTGCGTTAATTGCATCTTTTTGTGCTTTTATACGGGCTATTTGATCTATTACTGTTTGTAATTGTGCTAATTCACTATCAACAACAACAATTTCTTTTTTGATTGAGGAACGCTTTGTTAGTTTGGCTATATATGTATAACCAAGAACTAAAATTAATAAAGAAATTATAGTTAACAAAAGAGCAGTCATCTCAGGATGGCTTTCTTTTATAATAGATTCCTTAGGTATAAGGTTTATTTTAGTCATATTTATTCTATTTTACGTCCCCTCTTCTTCTTGTTGCCAGGCCTACTGCAACAGCATACTGTGAAAATTTCCTTATTTCTTCATCCGGAATGCCGGCTTTATCAGTTAATTTTGCAAAAGGATTTAATATTTCGACAGGTAAATGCAGTTGTGACTCAATGTATTTATCCAAACCTTTAAGTAGAGCACCGCCGCCGCATAGATATATTTTGTTTACAGGTTTTTCTGCAGCAGATTGCGTTTGGTAAAAATCAATAGATCTTTGGCATTCGGCAACCAATTCTTTAACGGCCGATATCAGTATTGTCGAAATTTGCAACGCTTCATCATTCCCTTTTGCGAGAGCTTCTTCTTTTTGTTCAGGAGTTACAAGAATTCCATGTTTAAATTTCTTTTCTTCTGATTGTTTCCAGTCAGCTTGTAGATTTCTCTGAATTGCTTTTGTGAAACTCGAAGAAGCAGTGAACACGTCTCTTACAACGCGAGAAGTGCCGTCTTCAACAATACTTATATTTGTTGTAGACATACCGCAATTTATTATTAAATATACCTGTTTTATTTCTTCTTCAGTTGCATTTATTGATATTGCATTTTCAAGTGCGAATGAATCGACATCAACAACCACAGGTATTAAACCTGCTTCCATTAATATGTCAAGTTTATTTTGTATTATTTCTTTTTTGGCTGCAACTAAAATGGTTTCCATTTTTTGCGAACCTTCTTCTGTTACGTCGCCTAGTATCTGGAAACTGATGTTTACGTCTTGAATTGGAAAAGGAATGAATGGTTCTGCTTCAAATTGGATTGTTTTTGAAAGTTGTTCCGGTGTGAGCTTTGGAAATTTTACATATCTTACAATAACTGAATTACCGGAGACAGAAGTTACTGCGTCTTTTGCTGAGATTTTATTTTCTGAAAGTAACTTTTTAATAGCGTTAATAGCAACTTGTTTTCTTTCTAGAGGTGTTACTTCAGCGGAATCGAGACTAGTGGCTATTGCGGAAGCATATTTTTCAAGCGTCCACTTTTCACCGGTATGTTTTAATTGAACAATTTTAACTGAATGACTTCCAATATCAACTGCAACAACTTCTTTTGGTTTTCCGAAAGGAAGTTTTACGTTTTTAAATTTTTCAGTAATACCTTTTAATTGCGCTGTCGTTTGCATGATGAGAAAATTATAAAGAATAATTCATTAATTGTCAAGCATTTTTTTGCTTTAAAAGAAAATTTTTTGTTTGAGGTACAGAAATAAGTTAAATTGCTCGTCTAAAACCGAACAAAGCAGTAAGCTTCACTTTTTTATAATTTTTAAAAATTATCATATTTTAAAACTTACAGGTGATACCAAAGAATCTTTGGAAATAGATTCTGCTTTTGAAATTATCGTTTTCTTTTCTTCCGGTGTTATTGTTTCTTTTTCTTTAAGTATTTTTAATATATTGGTTATCTGCATTCTTGTTTTTTCTCGGAATTGTTCATCAGATAGTAATTTCAATCTAAGATTGGATGTCATCGAATTAAGCGCATCTGCAAGTTCTGTAAGTTCATCTTTATCACGGAGTTGAAATTGTTTTGTCAAATCCCCCTCGGCAATCATGGTTGACAGGACCTTTTGGATTCTATATGCAGGGCCTGCAATTCTATGAGAGAAGAAGAAAGATATAAAAACAACCAAAACTATAAAAATAAGTGATTTTACTAGAAGTAGTATATGAAAAAGAATAAGATCTTCTCTAATAATGTCTATTGCAAATGCTTTGGGCAAGATTGTTTTCATAGTATAATAGAAATCCCATTCAAATAGAGCAACCATAATAAGTAAAGTGAAAACAATCATTGAGGCGTATCTAAATTGGAATTTTTTGTTAATCAGTATTTTTTTCCTTACAGGGGCGTCTTTATCCATTTTTCCTCCCGAAGGTCTCGCCAGAGATTTAGTGGCGGACCGAAGGCCTCGCCGACGGTTTCCTGTCCGCAAGTGGTTCAGTGGCGGAAGTGGCGGACCAGACCTTATAAAATAACATTTAACAACGATGCGGTAAGAAACGCAATTAATAGAACGATAGACACGATTTTGATTGTAGATTTGATTCCCATTTCCTTAATTAATACAAAGAATGATGCTATACATGGAAGATATAAAACCATAAAGATGCTTGCTATTATAAATTGTTTGGCAGATAATGCGAAGGGTGCTAACATAGCAATTGAAACATCTTTTCTTAAAAATCCGAGAATCATTACTGATATAATTTGGTTAGGAAGTCCCAGGAAACTAACTATAAATCCGCCAATTTTATTTGAAATGAAATCGGTTATATAAAATATATCTAATAAATTAATTATTAAGACTCCAAAGATTATAAGTGGTACCGCTTCCGAAAAGAAGTTTTTCATACGAATCCACACCTTTTTTGATAGTACATTAAATTTAGGTATGCGGTACGGAGGTATTTCAACAAATAGTTCAGAAACCTCACCTTTCATAATTTTATTTAATATAGCTGAAGTGATTATAGCTATTAAAATAATTATTAAGAAAATCAAAATAACTACTTTTAGACCATATTTTATTCCTACTGACATAATCATAGCTGTTTGGGGCATACAGGGTGCACTCATTAATATTAATACGGTAGTTATTATCTTTTCTCTTTCAGTTTCCAGTATTCTTATAGATAATAGTGCCGGAACCTTACAACCTAATCCTAGTAATATAGGAATAGAAGAATAACCATGCAAACCCAAATGATGAAATGTACTATCCAAAAGCACAGCTAGGCGCGGAAGATAACCCAAATCTTCAAGAAAGCTTAATATAATATAAAACGATAGTATGTAAGGAAGGACTACTATAAATGGTATATAAATACCTGTTGTAAGTACCCCAAAGGATTTCATTACTTCTAATGTTTTACCAAAAATAAGGTTTTTTAATAATTCAGAGTTTATTATATTTGCTAATTTTATAATTAAAGGTAAATAAAGTTTATTAAATATTGGATCAAGAATATAATTGATAAGTCCTTCACCAATGAATCTAACAATACCAAATGCCGCTATAAGTATAATAAAAGCAGAAGGTATTCCTGTGATTGGTTTTATTGTTATATCATTTAATCTGTCTAAAAATGTGTGGTGCCTATGAGTAACCTTTTGTGTTTCTTCAATTATATTACCTATAACATGCCATTTTTCCTTTTGATCATATGAGAAATTGCTTATTTTTGCATTATTTAAATTTGAGACAATTTCAATAAGTCCTTCCCCGGTGACCGCACAAGTAGGAATTACCGGAATACCAAGAATTTCTTCAAGTTTTTTTGAATCTATTGAAATTCCTGTATGTTTTGTTTCATCCCAAAAATTGAGGACGATTACTGTAGGTATTTTTTTTTGTAATAATTGTACAGTTAAATTGAGGTTTCTTTCTAAATTTGTAGAATCAAGCACATTTATTACGATATCCCCTTTTTTAAGCATTTCAACAGCAACTTCTTCTGCTTTCGAGGTTGGTTCAAGGGTGTAAGTTCCGGGGATATCTATAACTTCATATTTTTCGCTTCTGATCTTTAAAAAACCTTTTGTAAATTCAACAGTAGTTCCTGGGTAGTTTGCGGTCATTATGTCAATCCCCGTAAGATGTGAAAAAATTGCGCTTTTACCCACATTGGGATTCCCTACAAGTAAGATTTTTTTCATATAATTATTCGGTAACTTCTACTATAATTTTGTTTGCTATGCCTTTACCTATTGCAATCTTTGTTTGTCCAACATTTACAATAATAGGACCACTATAAGCGGATGAGCTCATTTTTTTGATCTTAACATCATTCCGTATTCCCAAAGTTTCTAATTTTTTTTGTATTCCATGTCCACCCTCAATTTTAATGACCTTTGCAGTTTTATTTTCTGCAAGATTTGGCAATGAAATAATCATAATGGGATGAACCTCTTTATTTTTCTTAAGAAAAGTAATACTCTGATCAATGCGGAATATCTTATCTCTACCGCATTTTCAGGGCAGAGTTCATTGCAACAGAGACATAATATGCATTTGGTTTTGTCAACTTTTGGAATATCCCGCAGTTCTATTGCTTTCATAGAACATGCTTTGATACAGGTCATACATTTAGTACATTTATTTTTGTTCATAACCGGCAATGCTGATACGAATTTTCCCAAGAATTTAGCAAATTTTTTAGGTACCATATAAACAAGCAGGTTCGGAGGAACATTAAAGTTTTTTATTATAACATCTTCAAGTTTCTCACCCTCGATTTTTATTTTCTGTATGTCTGAACAGCCAAGTCCCAATTTTGATGCTGAAAGCAAGTAATACATTTTTTTAATATTGAAGTTGGCTATTTCGCACATAACCGTATCCATAGCAACAGCGTCATCTGATGCCATTATCAACCCAATATCTCGTACCTTTCCTGCAGCCGGTCCTTCCCCTTCCATCCCTACTATAGCGTCCATAATTGAGAGTTTTGGTTTTACTATTGCAAGAATATCAACCAATATTTCGGAAAAATCTGTAGGATGAGGTGCATATTTATGATACATTGATTTTCTTAAACCCGGAATACAACCATAAAGATTTTTAACTGCACCTGTGAGAAATACAAGATTGTGCGTTTTAAATTTTGGTACCGTAATTACACAGTCATATTCTAGACAAGGTTTTGCAATTTCTAAAGTTTTTAATGTTTTATTTTTCGGATTTTTAGATTGAACTCGAACGGTGCCGGTATTCTCAAAAAAAAGCATTTCACAGTTTTCTTCTTCACAAACTTTTTTTATTCCGCATTTATCCCAAAATCGCTCGGCACCGCTGACTGCCCCACCCGGGCTTTCGCCAACTGCGGGAATTGCACCAACAGATCTAACAATTCTTATAATTGCACGGATAACTTCGGGATGGGTAGTAACAGCTTTCTCAGGTGATTTTGCGGACAGGATATTGGGCTTAATTAAAATCTTTTGATCTTTTTTAAAAAACTTTTCAGTGCCACCAATATTTTCAATTGCTTTTCTTATTGCAAATTCAACATCTTTATAATTATATGAACCGCATTTTATAATAGATACAGTAGGCATTATATGTTTAGATATTTAAAATACAACTGCTCGAGTTCTTTGTAGTTTTCGAAATCAAGAAATTCTTTGGCAATAGGGAAAAGTTTTTCATCTTCTTTATTTGCATGTGTGATCATACTTTCAATAATATCCATCGATATTTTAATAAAATTTTCTCTAGATATTCTTGATGAAAGTTTTTTGTGTTTTGCGGACATTTCTTTAAATTCATCCAATTTTTTTAAAATAGGTTTATGTTCTGCTTCTATTTCTGTTAAGATTTTTTGTTTATCGGAAGGAAGTTTTCTTCGAATTATTGGAAACAAAACTTCTTCTTCAAGGTGAAAATGTTCCTTCACTTCCTTATCAAAAAATCCGGACATTTTATGGACATTGTCCCATATGGATGTGTCGCTATCAATCATTTTGGTTATTTTTTCCAGGATATCCAATCTTTCTTTAACTGCCTTGTGTTGCGCAATAAATCTTTCTATTACATCCATAAAATTCCCTCCAAAAATATTATTTGATTCTACAAAAAATATTGCTAAATGTCAAACCGTTTGATTTAATGGTAATAATTTTATATAATCAACATATGAAAGAATTTTCTGCCGGTGGGATTATCATTGAAAGTGGAAAAATATTACTTGTAAAAGTAAAAAATCTTTCCGGCAAAATCAGATGGACTTTTCCCAAAGGACACATCGAAAAAGGTGAAACTGTGGAACAAACAGCAAAACGTGAAGTTCTTGAAGAAACCGGATATAATTGCGAAATAATAAAATCATTAGGTGAAACAAAATACAATTTTTACAGAGGCAAAGATTTTGTTTATAAAAAGGTAAAATGGTTCTTAATGAAACCTGTCGAGAAACTTGGAAAGCATGATGATGAAATTATGACAACAAGATGGGCAAATATCACTGAAATGAAAAAATATTTAAAATACAAAAGTGATTTGCAATTACTGGAGAAAATTTTATGATTAATTACGAAACAGTTATCGGGTTAGAAGTGCATGTTCACTTAAAAACAAAATCAAAATTATTCTGCGGATGTTCGACAGAATTCGGCAATGAGCCCAATTCAAATATCTGCCCCGTGTGTACGGGCCAACCTGGAGTACTTCCGGTATTAAATAAAAAAGCGGTTGAGTTTGGTGTGCTTGCAGGGCTTGCTGTAGATTGTAAAATTGCGAAACACTCGATATTCGCAAGAAAAAATTATTTTTATCCGGATTTGCCAAAAAACTATCAGGTATCGCAATATGAAAAGCCTTTATGTGAAAAAGGTTCTTTAGAAATAAAAACCGGTGATAAAACAAAAAAAATCGGAATCACAAGAATCCATCTTGAAGAAGATGCAGGAAAACTACTTCATGCAATTGGCTCGCAGGAACTGGATTATTCTCTGGTTGATTATAACAGAACCGGAATTCCACTTTTAGAAATAGTATCCGAGCCGGATATGTCTTCGCCGGAGGAAGCCTATCAGTATCTTACAAACTTGAAAGCAATAATAAGATACATCGGTGTTTCGGATTGCGATATGGAAAAAGGTTCCTTGCGCTGTGATGCAAATGTTTCTATAAGACCGGTCGGTGAAAAAAAACTTGGTGTAAAAGTTGAACTTAAAAATATGAATTCTTTTAAAGCAATAAGAGATGCTTTGATTTACGAAATTAAACGGCAGGAAGAAGCATTAAATTCAGGCGAAAAAATATTGCAGGATTCCCGTCTTTGGGACGAAAAGTCCGGTGTAACAGTTTCAATGCGTTCCAAAGAACAGGCGCATGATTACAGGTATTTTCCGGAACCGGATTTAGTACCTATTGAAATCGACGATTCATTTCTAAATGAAATGAAAAAAAATCTGGTTGAGTTGCCTGATACCCGCAAAAAAAGATTTATTGAAAAATTCGGACTGTCGGAATATGACGCCGGTGTACTGATTTCTGAAAAAGTGCTTGCAGATTATTTTGAAAACACATTAAAAATTATTAACGAACCGAAATTGATTTCAAATTGGATGACAACGGAACTGCTTGGAAAATTAAATACAGAAAATAAAGAGATAACTTCCTCCCCGATTTCTGAAGAGTATCTTGCGGAACTTATAAAACTTATATCAAATGGTACGATTTCCGGTAAAATTGCAAAAACGGTTTTTGAGCAGATGTATAAAGAAGGCAAAAGTGCATCCGAAATAGTTAAATCGCAGGGGCTGGTCCAGATTTCCGACGAAGGTGCAATTGAAAAGTTTATTGATGAAGTAATTGCAGAAAACCAGAAAGCGGTTGAAGAATATAAATCCGGTAAACAGCAGGCAATCGGCGCATTAGTCGGTGCCGTAATGAAGAAATCCAAAGGCAAAGCCAATCCAAAAATAGTTAATGAAATTTTAAAAAAGAAATTAGGATAGCAAATTTATGAATACTATAGATATTAAAATTGGTAATAAAAATGAAGTTGGGTATGAGATTAAGATGCAGAATGCGGTGCTGGTTCTGGTTAAGACAGAAAAGGGTTTTGTTATGTGCGGTTACCTGGATATAAAGACAGCTGAAAAATTAGGTGATGCTGCTTGTATAGTAAGAGGTGTCAAAAGTGTCGATGATTTGCTTAATGCTAAAATTGTTGAAATGACCAAAAAAGCGGAAAAACTTGGTATTAAGTTAGGTGTGACCGGTAGAGAAGCATTAGAGAAACTTAGTTAATATAATGAAGTTTAGAAAAAATATCCGACTAAAAAATTATGATTATAATACAAATGGATATTATTTTGTAACAATTTGTTGTAGCGGCAGAGCGAAGCTCTGCTTGAATTTTAAGGATATAATTGAAAGACATTTAAAAAATTTAGAAAGATACGAAGGCGTTAAATTAGATTACTACAAATTAGTTTCCAATCATTTACATTTCATTTTAATTTTAGATTATCCGTTAGGCAAAGCTAACGCTTTGCCGCTACATCACTACATTCAGGATTTCAAATCTAAAACTACATTAGAAATAAAGAAAAATGGTTTTGTTAATGAAAGATTTTGGCAGCCGAATTATTATGAGCATATAATTAGAAATGAAAAAGCATTAGATAAAATTCGTAAATATGTTGAATATAATTCCATCGTAGAAAAATTAGACTGGAACAAATTGGACAAAGATTGTTTATGTTAAAGTTAGGGCAGAAAATAGAAGTTAAAATAGATAAGATAATAACTGGCGGTGACGGAATTGCAAAATATGAAAACATTGTTGTTATGGTTCCATATTCAGTTCCTAAAGATAAACTGCTTGTTGAAATTACAGAAGTTAAGAAAAATTATGTTCGCGGAAAAATTGTTTCAATTATCTCCCCTTCCCCAAATAGAATTACCCCGCCCTGTTCTAAACACTATTCAGCAGAGCTTCGCTCTGCGGCTACAAACTATTTATATTGCGGCGGTTGCGATTTCCAGATGATAGAATATGAAAAACAACTTGAATACAAAACTAAAATAGTTCAGGATTTTTTTGATGTTCCGGTAAAGAGTATTTTACCTGCATCGAATCCGTTCAGTTACAGAAATAAGGTTCAGATGCCGGTTGGTGGAAATTCTAAAAAAATATTCATGGGTTTTTTTCATCCGCAATCGCATAGAATTGTTGATGTCCGCAACTGCTTATTAGAGACGCAATTGGCTAATAAAATCGTCTATTCGGTCAGGGATTTGATTAATGAATATAAAATTCAGCCATATATTGAGGATGCTAATAGGGGTGTGTTAAGGCATATTATTTTAAGGCAGTCAATGGCATTTAATGAGTTTATGTTGATTTTTGTTTCAAAAACAAATTTCATTTCCAATCTAAGAGAAATCATTATTAATCTAAATAAAAAATTTCCGGAAATAGTATCAATATATCACAATATTAATTTTCAAAGAACAAATGTTATTTTAGGAGATAAGAGTTTTAAAGTTTTCGGTAAAGAGACCATAATGGAAAAAATTGGAAATGTTATTTTCGAGATTTCTCCAACTTCTTTTTTTCAGGTAAATACAGAACAGGCAGCTAAATTATATGAAGTTATAAAAAATTTTGCAAATCTTAAAGGAACCGAAAATATTATTGATGTTTATTCCGGGACCGGCGGTATCACACTTTATCTTGCACCTTATTGTAAAAGTATTACTGGTATTGAGGAAGTTTCATCTGCGGTTTCAGATGCAATCAAAAATGCAAGAATAAATAATATAAGAAATACATATTTTGTTAGAGGCAATGCCGATTATGTTTTAAGAAAGATAGATTTTTCAAAATATAATATTGTGATTTTAGACCCGCCAAGGGCTGGTTGTTCGGACGATGTTATTAAAACTTTATTAAGATTAAAACCGCAGAAAATAATCTATACTTCCTGTAATCCTGCAACATTAGCACGTGATGTGAAAATACTTTCACAAAGTTACAAAATAAAAGAAATCCAGCCGGTTGATATGTTTCCTCAAACATCTCACATAGAATGTGTGGTAAGTTTAGAAAAATGTTAAATACTATAGAATTATCGGGTTATGTTGCTTACTCAGTTATCACTAAACAGCACCTATTTAAAAAGAATATTATAATTCCTACTAAAAACGATGAGAACGCAATCGATATCGCAGAAGATATTTTAATGGTTTCCGGAGTTTTGAAAACTTCCACCCCGCAGATTGTTACCTTTGCAGAATCCGATATTTTTTCACGCATTAAAGCAATATCACAAATTTTAGTTAAAGATAAGATTTTACTTTGTGCTTCTACGGATGCCATAAACAAAAAGACATTTTCGCCGACAAATTTTAAAAAATCAATAATCAAACTTAAAAAATATGATGTTATAAATCGGGATTTGATTATTTCAAAGTTATCTGAAAATGGTTATGATAGATTGGATATGGTAACTGATTTTGGCGAATTTTCCGTTCGCGGTGAGATTATAGATATATGGTGTCCCACTTATGATTTACCGGTTAGAATTGTTTTTAATGTTAATAATTTAGAATCGATAAAAAATATTGATCCTAACAGCCAGCGTTCAGTAGCCGAGATAAATGAAGTTAATATTTTGCCGGTTAAAGAAAAAGAAGAATCAACAATATTTGAATACTTTAAGGATAATTGCTATATATTTACTGATAAAGATATTGTTGATTATTTGCCGGTTCCGGAATTTAACGGCAATATTGAACTTTTTAAGGAAAAATATTTTCAATGGCAAAATGAAGATTTTCAAATTTTTATAATAGCGAACAATGAAGGTGATAAGAGACATTTTTCCGAGATTTTAGGTAAAGGTTATGAAAAATCAATATTTACAGGACAACTCTCAAATGGTTTTGTTATAAAAAAAGATAAGATTGTTTTTATCACCACAAACGAGATTTTTTCAAGATATAAACTTAAAATACGTCCCCCAAAATATTTCAAGGAATTAGGCGAACCCATAGAATCCCTTACCGAAATAAACAAAGATGATTTTATCGTTCATGAAAAATATGGTATAGGAATTTATAACGGTTTGCAAATTATAACAGCCGGAGGTATCACTGCGGAATACATTTCAATTTCATATGCGAATAACGATAAACTTTTTGTTCCGGTAAATGATTTTAATAAAATTCAGAAATATTTCGGTGTTGGAGAAAGATATCCGAAAATAAATTCACTTGATAGTACTTTATGGGAGCACACAAGAGCGGTTGCAGATGAAAATGCTAAAAAACTAGCACAGCAGCTTTTACAAGTTTATGCAGAACGTTCTAATGTTACAAGACCTCCTTTTTCCCAGGATACAGATTTTGAAAAAGAGTTTGAAGAAGAATTTATATATGAAGAAACTCCTGACCAAGTAAAAGCAGTTGAAGATATAAAAAATGATATGCTTAGTTCAAACCCCATGGAAAGATGTATTTTCGGAGATACAGGTTTTGGTAAAACAGAAATTGCAATGCGAGCTGCTTTAAAATGTGTTTTATCCGGAAAGCAGGTGTGCTTTTTGGCACCCACAACTGTTTTGGTACAACAGCATGAGCAGACATTTTTAGACCGGTTTGCCGACTGGCCGGTGAAAATAGCAACTATATCAAGATTTAAGACAAAAAAAGAACAAAAAGAAATCATTGAAAAATTAAAAAACGGTAAAATTGATATAGTTATCGGAACACACAGGTTATTAAGTAAAGATATTGGATTTATTAATTTAGGGCTTTTAGTGATTGATGAAGAACACAGGTTCGGTGTTGCGGATAAAGAAAAAATTAAAATGTTGAAACAAAATGTTGATTGTTTGTATCTTACCGCTACCCCAATTCCACGCACACTTTCTATGGCCCTTTCAGGGATAAAAAACATGTCTACAATAGAAACACCGCCGGTTGGCAGGCAGGCGGTAGAAACGGTTCTTCTGGAATATAGCGAAAAAATTATTTCTGATGCTATTATGTATGAAATTTCGCGCGGCGGACAGGTTTTTTATATTCATAACAGGATTGGAACAATAAAAAATTGTGTTGACAGGTTAAAAATATTGCTTCCAAATGTTAAATTTGATTATTTACACGGCAGGATGAGTGCTTCTGAAATAGAAGATAAAATGTTAAAGTTTTTAAAAAAAGAATTTGATTGTTTAATTTCCACAACTATCATTGAAGCGGGGCTGGATATTCCTAATGTAAATACAATTATTGTAGAAGAATCCGATAATTTCGGATTGGGCCAGCTTTATCAACTACGCGGCAGAGTAGGCCGCTCGAAAATAAAAGCATACTGCTATTTGTTTTATAAAACAAGCAATCTTACCGAAATTGCAGAAAAACGGCTTTCTGCAATAAAGGAATTTGCAAAATTAGGGTCTGGGTTTCATCTTGCACTAAAAGATTTGCAAATTAGAGGTGCCGGTGAAATCTTGGGCAAGCGTCAGCATGGTTACATAAGTTCAATTGGTTTTGATATGTACTTAAAATTATTGGAAAAATATTCAAATGAAATGAAAGGAATAGAAACTAAGGAAGAAATTATACCTGAAATTAATATTCAATTAAATGCGATTATTCCTTCCGAATATATAAGTGAAGAAATTCAAAGAATTAGCTTCTACAAAAAAATATTGACAGCTGTCAATATTGAGAATCTTATTGAGATTAAAAATGAAATGAATGATAGGTTCGGTAATCTTCCGGAAGAAACTGAAAATCTTTTTGAGGCAGGTGAAATTCGGATAAGAGCTAAAAAATTAGG
Organism: Elusimicrobia bacterium RIFOXYD2_FULL_34_15; assembly: GCA_001800605.1. Classification (GTDB taxonomy): domain Bacteria; phylum Elusimicrobiota; class UBA8919; order UBA8919; family UBA8919; genus UBA9627. Next base: position 3,109 of record MGVS01000068.1, on the reverse strand, counting down.
TATTATTAAAATTTCTTCTTCGGATAAATCGGTTAAATTGGAATTTTCTTCAGACACTCCGGTTGAACCGTCAAGAATATTTAAAATTTTAGAAAAAAGTAGTTACAGGTTTATTAAAAGTAACTTATTGGAAATAAATTTTGATGAATCGCAACCACGGCAGAGGAATCTTAATTTTATTAAAAATTTGTTGCAATCCTTTTAATTATTTTATATAATCGTAAAAATCGGAGGCAAAATGAAAATTAAAATATCAGGGCAAATAATTAGAAAAATAATATCGAGTTCAATTTTATCGTTTGGATTAGTATTGATATTTGTATTTTTAGGGTGTTCAAAGCCGAATAACGAAGAAAAAATTATTGCCCGGGTAGGAAATGAAAAAATTACTGTTTTGGAATTTGAAAAAATGATAGAAAATGCACCGTATACAATTGAGGAATATTTGAAAACAGATGCCGGTAAAAAGCATTATTTAGACGAATTATTGAAAGAAAAAATAATAATTGTAGAAGCAAAACGAGAAGGAATACAAAACAGGCCGTTAGTTAAAAAACAATTTGCTGAGCTGGAAAAACGATTAAGAGAAAACCGTAAGAAACTGCAGGACGATATATTATTAAGCGAAGTACTTAAAGAAAAAATTACCATAGGTGATAATGATATAAAAGATTACTATGAAAAACATAAAACTGAGTTTGATAAACCGGTTGAGCTTAGAGTAAGCCATATTTTGGTTCGTTCTGAAGATGAGGCAAAAAGAATTCTTGAGCGTTTGAAAAAAGATGAAAATTTTGCAAAATTAGCCAAAGAACTTTCTGTAGATAAAGTAACTTCAGTTAAAGGCGGCGATTTGGATTATTTTGGAAGAAGACAATATGTTAAGGAATTTGAAGATGCTGCATATAACTTAAAAAATATCGGAGATATTACAGAGGTTGTTCAAACCCAGCTTGGTTATCATATAATAAAACTTACAGGTAGAAAACAGCTTAAACCGCAGAGATTCGAAGATGTTCAAACGGAAATCAAACAAGCTATAGAGAAGCAGAATTTCGATGAATGGCTGGCTAAAATTTCAAAAAAGTATAAGCCGGTTGTGTATCATGAATTAATTCCAAAAAATATTACTGAGGAGAAAAAAGATGAAAAGCCGGTTAAATAATGTACTAAATTCGATCCCAAAATTTTTGTTGTTAATTGTTATGTTCACATTGTTTGCAAATTATACTCCGTTATTTGCTATAGTCAATAAAACGATTGCAAAAGTTAATGATGACGTTATTTTACAGACAGACTATGATAAAGTAGCCAACCCGGTTGTTGAGCAGATAAAAAGCAATTATAGCGATACAATGACAAAAGAAGAAATTGAGAAAAAAATTACAGAGATAAAAAAAGAATTACTTGATCAGATGATTGATCAAAAATTGCTTTTACAGGAAGCAAAAAAGAGAGATTTAAAAGTCAGTAAAAGAGAAGTAGATAACGGTATTGATACTGTAAAGGAACGGTTTCAAAAAAGAGACGGAAAAACCCTCACTCCAACTGAAGCAGAGACAGAATTCAATGCCGAATTAAAAAAGCAAAATCTTACTATGAATCAATTCAGAGATAAGATTCATGACGATTTGCTAATTAATAAATTAATAGAGTCAGATATAATTTCCAGAGTAGAAAAACCGACTGAACAAGAATTGAAAGAATATTATGAAAAAAATAAAGATAAGCTGGATGACCCCGAGAAAGTTTCAGTCAGGCATATACTTACGCGTGTAAGTAAAAATGCGTCAATAAAGGAAAAATCACAAGCATTAAATAAAATAAAAGAGGTACAGAAAAAACTGAAAAACAGTGAAGATTTTGCCAAGCTGGCCGAAGAATATTCTGAAGATCCGGGAAGCGCAAAAGAAGGCGGTGACCTCGGATTTATAGTGAAAGGAATGATGGTTAAAAGTTTTGAAGATGTAGCTTTCAAAACTCCGGTTGGTGAAGTTTCCGATATTTTTGAAACCGAATTTGGTTATCATATAATAAAAGTGGATGCAAAGAAAGCAAAACAGAAAAGAACTTATGAACAGGTTAAAGATGATCTTGAGAAATATTTGAGAAGCGAAAAAAATCAGGAACAATATGTAAAATATATGAAAGTTCTCAGGGATAAAGCTAGTATTTCAGTAGATAATGTAGAAAAATAATGTATAAGCCAGTCATTGCAGTAACAGTCGGTGATCCTTCCGGTATTGGCCCCGAAATTGTCAAAAAGGCAGTTTCAAGCAAAGCAATTCTAAAAGTATGTAAGCCTGTTGTTATCGGCACATCAAAAGGTTATGTTGCCGGTAAACATACAAAAAATTCCGACAAAGCAGCTATTTCTTTTATAGATAAATCTTTAGATTTATTAAGATTAGGTGAAGCAGATGCGTTAGTAACCGCACCTGTATCAAAATCTGCTTTTGGTGATATCGGCGGGCATACAGAATACATATCCAAATTATTTTTGGTAAAAAAATTTGAAATGTTGATGTTGGCTGAAGAATTAAAGGTTTTGCTTTTAACAAGACACATACCTTTAAAAGATGTTGTAAAAAATCTAAATGCAAAAAAAATATTAGAATCTATTGTTTTTACGTCAAATTTTATAAAAGAGAAATTTAATATTAAAAATCCTGAAATCGCTGTATGTGGTTTGAACCCTCATTGCGGAGATAATGGCCTTGTAGGCAAGGAAGAGCAAGAAATCATAATACCTGCCTTAAAAAAATTAAAAAAATATGGTTTTAATATTAAAGGACCTGTTAATCCGGAAATTGCATTTAAAAAAAATAAATATGATTTTATTGTTTGCATGTATCACGACCAAGCAATGCTCCCTTTGAAAATATTAAAACCTAATAATATTGTTAATTTAACTGTCGGACTTCCTTTTATCAGGACTTCACCGGGACATGGAACTGGTTATGATATTGCTGGAAAAGGAAGAGCAAATCCTAAGTCAATGATTGAGGCAATAAAGCTGGCTTGTCGCTTGACTGAAAACGCGCCAAGCCCCGATGCTTGGCATCGGGGGATCAGAGCGGCAAAGCAATTTTGAGGAAAAAAGTGGTAT
>MGVS01000067.1 GCA_001800605.1 Elusimicrobia bacterium RIFOXYD2_FULL_34_15 | reverse complement strand
AAGGAGCAATCCGAGGAGATATAAATAGTCAAGCTCCGATGCTTGGCATCGGAGAACACCTTATTTGTCTTGACAAGTGAATTTGAATTTAATAAAATAAGATTATTGAAAAAGTCCCTTCTGCAGTCATTGCGAATCCCGAAGTTGGGATGAAGCAATCTCGAAGGTTGCGAGTGTTAACGAAGCAATCTCTTGACTGATGAGATTACTTCGTCGGTCGCTGTGGCGACCTTCCTCGTAATGACAAATCAACAAGTTTTTCAGCAATATTAAAACAACAAATAAGTTTAGAGTTGTAAGTAGTTTCAGTTGCTAACTACTAATTACAAAACTTGTCCTGAGTGACTGAAAGGAGTCGAAGGATTACTGTCGTTAATGGGTAGGTGGCGGAGCGGCCAATCGCAACAGACTGTAAATCTGTCGGGCTGTGCCCTACGAAGGTTCGAATCCTTCCCTGCCCAAAGTTTTAAAAAGAAGTGAAAAAAGATGCATTTAATGATTACGGTGAAATATATTGATATTTTAAGTATATTGCTGTAATCATTTTTTTTAACCGGAGGTTAAAATGAAAATCAATGTTTATGAACTGTTGGAAAGGGTTAGAACAAATAAGCCGGTTGTTCATCATTTGACAAACTGGGTTACTATATATGATTGTGCAAATATAGTAAAAGTTTTTGGTGCATCACCTGTTATGGCACATGCTCAGGAAGAAGTTGCTGATATGGCAAAGATTGCATCGGCACTTGTTTTAAATATTGGGACGCTTACGGTAGATTTTGTTGAAGCAATGAAAATTGCTGCAAAAAGTGCAAATGAAAAAGGCATTCCGGTTGTGCTTGATGTATGCGGTGCCGGAGCTACCAATTTACGCAATAAAAAATGTTTTGAGCTTCTGGATTCGGTTAAAATAAATATTATAAAAGGAAATGCTTCGGAGGTTGCAAGAATTGCCGGAGAGAATGTAAAAACAAAAGGTGTAGACGCTACGGATGTCAATAAAGATTTAATTGAAATTGCAAAGATGCTTGCAATGAGTAGAAATTGTACGGTAGTTATAACAGGAAAAGAAGATGTTGTATCTGATGGTAAAATAACGTTCATAGTTAAAAACGGTCATGAAATTATGTCACATATAGTTGGAACGGGTTGTATGGCTACCTCGGTTATCGGAACTTTTGCGGCGGTTGAAAAGGATCTGGCTTTAGCATCTGCGTCCGCTCTTTGCTGTTTTGAGGTTGCCGCGGAAATTGCGATTAAAAAATCAAAAGGACCGGGCAGTTTCAAGACAAATCTGTATGATGCAGTATATAGTTTAGATAAAAAAACTATTGAAAAAATGCAGAATATTGAATGTATATTAGGGAATAAAAGCTATTAATTATGTTATCTAAAATAAAAGGTTATTATTTTATAACGGATTCTGATTTAAGCAAATCCGGCAATATCAGTGATGTAAAAAATGCGGTTGAATCAGGCGTGGGTGTTGTTCAATACCGAAATAAAAGCGGTAGTACAAAAGAAATGTACGAAGAAGCGGTAAAATTAAAGGAAATTTGTAAAAATATAATTTTTTTAATAAACGACAGAATAGATATTGCAATCGCGGTTGATGCAGATGGCGTCCACATAGGTCAGGACGACATGCCTTATAAAATTGCAAGAAAAATGTTGGGTAAGAATAAAATTATCGGCGTTACTGTTCATAATGTCCAGGAAGCAAAAGATGCGGAAAAAATAGGGGCAGATTATCTTGGGGTGTCACCGGTTTTTTCAACAGATACAAAACCTGATGCCGGTAAACCTGCGGGCATTAATATTATCAAAGATATAAAGAGGATTTGTAAAATTCCGTTAATTGCAATCGGTGGAATTAATTTGTTAAATGCTGAAGAGGTTGTGAAAGCTGGTGCCGATGGTTTATGTGCCATATCGGCAGTAGTTGCAAAAGACGACGTAAAAGCAGAAATCATTAAATTTCAAAAACTATTTTAAAGTCAGTACTCAGGATACAGAATACAGCTTTTGATGATTCATAAAGCTTAATCCTAAGTACTGTTATACTGTGTACTGTATACTGTGTACTATATTCTCACTGTATACTATGTACTGTATTCTGTATACTATTTTTTAATTATGGATATTTTAGAATATTATCAGAATCAGAATGTTAAAGACCGTATTTTTGAATTTATGGGCGGTGCCGAACATATTGTCGGTTACGGAGAGTATGAAATTCTTAAAAAAAAGCCGAAAGCGTATTATTCGGCAGCGATGTCGGATTTGAATTCAATGATGGCTAAGGGGCTGGATATTCTAAGATCTATGCTAGGCAATTACGGGACGATGATATCGCTTGATATCGAATATTATAATCCGAAAAATCCGGCTGAGGTTTACTTAAATCCGGAAGAGATTTTTAAAAATAGATTACAGCCGGTCAGAGAAATTATAAAAAATATTTATAATAATTATGGTATTCCTTATATTGAAGTAATTACAGGGCAGGGATATCATTATCACTCTATGTGGCCGTTTGGAAACGAACATTGGCAGCTGGAAAAAATCGGACATTTGGAATCTTCACTTGAAAAACAATATATAAATAGAGAGACTAAGCTGGGGCATAAAGCTGTGCCTGTTTATAAAGGATATGGTTTTTCCGGGGCGTTCCGGCTCTTGCAGTTTATAACTCTTGAAATAATCAGTGAGGCAGATAAAAAAAGAAAAAATAACAAAAATATTTTACCTATTCAATACTGCGATATTGAAATGTCGCCGCCGGAGGGAGTTTCGCTGGATTTGACAATATACTCGGATCCGGTTCATATGAGGGCAATTAGAGTTCCATTTGGTACAAATCAGAAACACAAGGTCAATAAAAAGAAACTTGGGGAGCAGGTAGCATTGAATATTCCTATGCAAATAAATCTTCCGACTACTGATCTATCAATCGATACTATTTTAAAAATGCGGAGGGATTTTCAGATGGCTTTGGAATATGCAAAAGATTCGAAGACATCGTGTATTATCCCTGACGCGCATATTAGCTGGCTGAATGTTTTGAGTAAATATAAATCTTCAAGATTATATGAATTTCATAAAAATTTTGATAGCAAAGATTTCAATAAAGAAATTTATAATGCGATTAATCTTAGTGAACTGCCGCCTTGCGTTCAATTCAGTATAGCAAACCCGGAACCGCATATAAAAAAACCGACTAATATAAAGACGATTGTTGCCATATTTAGTAAAAAGGGATGGAGTTATAAAGATATAGCCGGATTTTTATTTAACAAGTTTAAACATCTTGAAGAATTCGTTTCAAATAAGTATAATGCAGAGACACGGGCAAGCTTTTTTGCCCAATTGTACGGAGCGCCCTTGTATCTAGAGCTGGATACTAAAATAGATTTGGATTGTGAATATTATCAGAAGATAGGGTATTGTATGAGGTCATGGTGCGGTTATAATCTTTCGTGGTGGAGGTAGAATGAAGAAGGAAAATTTTGATTTTATGGTTAAGTATTACGGGGATGCAAGGATAAAGAAGCTTATTATGGCACAGGCAAAGAACTACACCTATTGTTTTGGTACAGGCAAAACCCTGGTTGAACGCGGGTGGACATTTCCAGTTAAAGAAGTTGAAATTTCACGTTTAGAAGAACTTTTAAATGATTATTTGGATATTTTCTTTCCGACAAGAACAAAAGAAGATGATGATTTTTATATCCTCTGGGATATTGAATATTTTAACAGGGAAAACCCCGGATATATTTTTAACAGAGAAAATCAGAAAAAGATTTTTGAATGGATGGCTCCGACCCTGGATCTCGTTGAGGATACTTTGAAATCTTACGGTATAAAATATCTTATAGATGTAACGATGTCGGGAATCCATGTCTGGTCTAAAATATCCACAGATTCAGAGGCGTATGAAGAATTTTCAAAAGAAGGGTTTATGCTGCCTTCTCTTAAAGCAAAATATTCCCAAGTAGTTCCAACTGATGTTAAAAGAATAAAAGTGGTTCCCGTCTCGTTAGGAAATGCGTTTAGTACCGCAGGAAAAATAATGGAATATTTTACACATACTTTAATAAAAGAAAATAAAAAAATAAATCCTTTCAAAATTCCTGTAACTATTTCTGACACTCCTCAATACGGGGAGCACTATTCTTATTCCGGGGTTTCGTCAGATTTGACACATTATGCGCACCCTATTTATATGCGGGGAATAAGGGCATTTTGTTCATTGCATCAGAAAACTATAATAAACGGCTATGAAGATATGGGTCCCGCAATTGACATAATAAAATTACCGGGTATGTCATATAACGATGCTTTGGATATTATGTGGGATGTAAATAAAGCAATCAGTTTCTATGTAAAGAATTTCAGCAAAAAGACAATAAAAGTTCCGGAATCTAATGAGGGGTGGCTTAAAGCTTTGAAATCTTATACAAAAAGTAGTTTAAGAAAATCTCACAAACTGTGGGAAAAAGCTTCGGTTTCTAAACCGGTGAATTTGGATTTCAATAATTCCTTGATTAAAGACATTTTTGATCAATCAAAAGCTAATCCGGCATTGTTGACTCCGGGGAATTTACAGACGATAGCTGAGCATTTTAATGATACAGGGAGCTTATTAGCAACGAAGAAGGTATTTTCAATAATTGCTAAAGATTATTACTTGAATAAATCATTAGGCTGGTATAATCCGGCTCATTATACCGGTATTAACTGGGAAAAATATGATGCTGAAACTGCTGCTGATTTCTGGGGAAGAATCTACTGGTCGTTAAAAACGTCTAAACTTGGAAGATCCAAAGACTGGCAAAAAAGATACAGAAGTTTTTGAAATACGATTACACACCTGCCTGTCGGCAGGCAGGGATTTTTGAAAATTGATTACACCAATAACATATTTTGATTTTAATCTGTGTAATCTTGTTTATAATCTGTGAAATCATGGGATGCTGAGTTTCTCAGCAGCCCACTACTACGATGTAATACTTCTTTTAAAATTTAAAAAAAATTACTATAAGAAATTGATGGTGATCTCTATCTAAGGAGGAATGCTATGGAAGATATCAGGGTTATTAATGAGAAGGTTAAAAAAGAGGCGATGTTTATCGAAGAACTTAAAGCTGAAATTGCAAAAGTAATAGTCGGTCAGAATTATGTTATTGAGAGAATACTTGTCGGTTTTTTGGGTAACGGGCACATTTTGATAGAGGGTGTTCCTGGCCTGGCAAAAACACTGATTATTAAAACGGTTTCAGATGCGGTACAGACAAAATTCCAGCGTATTCAATTCACACCGGATTTACTTCCTGCGGATTTAACCGGGACGATGATTTATAATCCGCAGTCGGGGAATTTTACGGTTAAAAAAGGACCTATTTTTTCAAATATAATACTCGCGGATGAAATTAACCGCGCACCAGCCAAGGTACAATCGGCGCTTCTTGAGGCAATGCAGGAAAAACAGGTTACCATAGGCGAGACAACATTTAAACTGGAAGAACCTTTCCTGGTGTTAGCAACGCAGAATCCTATTGAACAGGAAGGGACATATCCGTTGCCGGAAGCACAAGTCGACAGATTTATGCTTAAACTTAAAATTAACTATCCGGAAAAAGAAGAAGAAAGGGAAATTTTAGAAAGAATGACAACGGGACAGGAATTAAAAGTAAAAAAGATAATTTCCCCGGCTGCAATACTGCATGCGCGTTCGGTCGTAAATGAAATTTACGTAGATGATAAAATAAAGAATTATATTGTTGATATAATTTTAGCGACAAGATATCCTGAAAAATATAAATTAGAAGATTTAAAAAATCTTATAGCATACGGTGCATCACCGCGTGCCACAATATATTTAACAACCGCAGCAAAAGCATACGCATTTTTAAACGGACGCGGATATGTTACTCCTGAAGATGTAAAATCTATCGGCATGGACGTTTTGCGTCACAGGGTAATAGTTACATATGAGGCAGAAGCGGAAGAAACAACATCAGAAGATATTGTAAAGAGCATCTTTGATGCCATCGAAGTTCCTTAGAGGCAGTACACAGTAAACAGGATTCAGGATACAGCACAAAAAAGGCAGTACACAGAATACAGGATACAGGATACAGCTATAAGTCGAAGGCAATAATTCGTTTTAAACTGTATTTTGTGTACTGTATTCTGAGTACTGTTATCCTGTGAGTCGCTTCAAATGAACTGTGTACTGTATCCTGTATACTGTGATCTGATTTTATTATGATTTCAAAAGAAGTTATTAAAGCGGTAAAAAGAATAGAAATAAAAACCGGGCGTCTTGTAAACGATATTTTTGCAGGTAGGTACGAAAGCGTTTTCAAGGGGCGCGGTATGGAATTTTCCGAAGTCAGGGAATACCTGCCGGGTGACGATATACGTTCCATTGACTGGAATGTGACTGCAAGGTACGGGCACCCGTTTGTTAAAAAATTTACGGAAGAAAGAGAATTGACGATTATTTTGCTCGTTGATGCAAGCGCATCTGGTCATTTTGGTACAATCGAAAAAATGAAGTTTGAAATAGCGGCAGAAATATCTTCCGTTATTGCTTTTTCTGCACTAAAGAATAACGACAAAGTAGGACTGCTGATATTTACAGATGAAATAGAGATGTTTATCCCGCCTAAAAAATCAAGAACCCATATTTTGAGAATGGTCCGTGAAATTTTATTTTTCAAACCAAAAAAAAACAAAACCAACATTTCTATGGCATTAAAGTATTTAAACGATGTGGCGAGGAAGAAAGCTATTGTGTTTTTGATATCCGATTTTATTGATAAAAATTATGAAAAAGATTTAAGGATAATAAATAAAAGACACGATTTAATCACAATAAAAATCACCGATCCAAAAGAAAAATATTTACCAAAAGTAGGGCTTTTGGATTTACAGGATATGGAGAACGGTGAAACATTTACATTGGATACAAACGATGAGGTTTTTAGAAATGCGTTTTTTGAATACCAAAGTAAGCGGGAAAAGTCATTGGATGAATTTTTTAAAAAAAGCGGAATAGATAATATTAAGATATCAACAGATAAATCATATATAGAACCGCTTATAGCTTTTTTTGAAAGACGCAGCAGGAGGTTCAGGTGAAAAAGAATATTATTTTGGTTGTTCTATTGATATTGTTAGCAGGCCTTTTATTTGTTGTAATTAAAAACACCGGGAGTTATTTGCCTTGGAGCAGTTCAACTCAAATGAAAATAGCCAATGATTTGGTAAACAAAGGATTATATAAGCAGGCAGTTTCAGAATACAGAAGATTACTTGAATATCCGGGTTATTCTACAAAAGAAAAGGCAAATATATTATATATTATCGGCAATGTATATATGGAAAAGCTAAATGACTATGAAAATGCGATTGCTTCGTATTTAATGGTAAAGACATTATTGCCGAAAGATGATCTGCTTATCGAAGTAAATCCTAAAATTGTTGAGTGTTTTGAAAAAATAGGCAGGCCATTTGAAGCACAGCAGGAAATGGACAAGGCAACAGCATTGGATAAAAGCGAAAAAAAGCCGGGTGAAACAATAACTGCAAAAATAGGTAACAAAAAAATTAGCTTGGATGAATTGTATACACAGATTAGGAATCTTCCGCCATATTTGCAGGATACTTATAAGAGTAAGGAAAAACAATTGGAATTTTTAAAGGATTATATAATAACCGAATTATTGTTTGATTCTGCAAAGAGACGCAACTACGATAAAGATCCTGAAATAATTAAAAAAATAGACCAAATGAAAAAAGGTTTAATAGTGCAAAAATTAATTGAAGATGAAATAAAAAATAAAGTAAGTGTTTCGGATGATGAGATAAAATTATATTACGAAGCACATAAAAAAGAATTCATAGACAAAAAAGATAAGCAGGAAAAACAGAAATCCTTAGATGAGGCTAGAGAACAGATAAAAAATACATTATTACAGGAAAGAGAGCAACACGCCTACAGGGATATGGTAGAGAAATTATTAAAAGCAGAAAAAGTGACTATTTATGAAGATATATTTAAATCAAATAAGTAAGCTTTTCCTTATTGTTTTATTATTAACCGGAAATTTGCTTTACTCAAAACAAGATAAACCTGCAGTTGTTGTTAAATCCTCTGTTGATAATAGTAAAATTACAATCGGAGATAAGGTAAACTACAAAGTTATAATTGATTATGACTCTAATATTCAAGTTGAACTGCCTGATATTGCTGCAAGTCTTTCTGCATTTGAGATTAAAGATTATAAAATACTAAAACCAAAAAAGAAAAGAGGACGGATAATACTTGAGAATAATTATTTGATTACGACATTTACTACCGGGGAATATGTGATTTCATCTACAACAGTAAAATATTTTGAAAATGATGAAAGTAAGGAAGCTATCACCGCTGAATTGAAAATATATGTTGAAAGTATTAAAGCAAGCGATGCAGATAAGGACGATATAAGAGATATAAAATTTCCTTTGCATATTCCTCATTCCATACTTTTTTATTTTCTTCTGTTTTCTTTGCCATTATTGATGGTAATATTTTTTTTGGGATACCATTATTATAAAAACAGAGAGATAAAAGGTTTCTTCACTAAACAGGAACCTTCTAAAACAGCCGATGAAATAGCATTAGAACAATTGGAAAAATTAAAAAATATGAATCTGATTGAGGAAGGTAAAATTAAAGAGTATTATATAATTTTGTCGGAAATTATCCGCCGGTATATGGAAGGAAGATATAAAATTGAGGTTTTGGACAGAACAACCGGCGAACTTTATTGGGAAATGAAAAATGCGAAAATTGATAAAAAAGTTGTTTCACAAGTAAAAGAGTTTTTGGAAGATTGCGACTTAGTTAAATTTGCAAAATATGTTCCTTCATCTGAAATAATTGAAAAAGATTTTGATACAGCAAAAAATATTATTGAAACAACTAAGGAGATATTAACTAATAGTGCACAGGATACAGTACACAGTATACAGTGAGAATATAGTACACAGAAGTATAACAGTACTTAGGATTCAGCAAAAACTGTATACTGCCTGTCCGCTAAAGTCTCAGTTGCGGATATTCTCTGCGCTGTTTACTGCATTATTGCTGTATTCTGTATCCTGAGTACTGAATTACTATGAGATTCGCTGATCCGTTATATTTATTGTTTCTTTTAATAATACCGTTATTAACTTTTTATTATTTGAAAAAATTTAAAAAAGCTTCGATAAAATATCCGGAGTTAGGACCGGTAAAATTATCATTTAGCTCGCAAAAAACAAAATTAAAAGAATGGCTTCCTGTAATTTTGAGAATGCTCGTTTTATTTTTCATGATTTTGGCTTTAGCAAGACCGCAAAGCGGGCAAAAAGGTGAGGAGATACTAACACAAGGTGTTGATATTATGCTATGTCTTGATACTTCGACCAGTATGCGTGCGGAAGATTTCAAACCAAATAACAGGTTTTATGTCGCCAAAAAATCTGCAGAAGAGTTTGTAAAAGGCCGAAAGCATGATAGGATAGGTGTTGTAGTATTTTCGGCATTAGCGTTCACTCAATGCCCATTGACACTTGACTACGGTGCACTTATAGATTTTCTTGATAAAACAGAGATTGGTATGACACAGACAGACGGCACTGCAATTGGTTCTGCAATAGTTACCTGTCTGAACAGGTTAAAAGAAAGTAATGCAAAAAGCAAAATTATCATCCTTATAACTGACGGTAGAAATAATGTCGGAGAAATCGATCCGATTACAGCGGCAAAAACCGCATCAGCATTAAATGTGAAAATATATACAATTGGTGCAGGTGTTCCAGGCGGCGCACTTTATCCTATAGACGATCCTATATTCGGCAGAAGATATGTAAAAATGCAGGATGATTTGGATGAAGCAACCCTTTCCGAAATTGCCCATATAACTGAAGGTGCTTATTTTAGGGCGGCCTCGCCGGAAGGTTTAAAAGATATTTTTAAACAGATTGATAAAATGGAAAAGACCGAAATAAAAAGCAAGGAATTTACGGAATACACAGAACTTTATTTGTATCTGCTATTTCCGGCTTTGTTGTTGTTCTTTGCTGAGATATTTTTAAAGAATACTGTTTTAAGGAGAATACCTTGAGATTTGCATATCCGATATATTTATTATTATTATTATTAATTCCACTAGTTATAATATTTCTCATTTATGCTTCCAATTTACGAAAAAAGGATCTTCTTAAATTCGGTGATTTAAAATTGTTGGAAAAATTGTCAGATTCTTTGAATTATAAAGTTAAAAAAACAAAAATAATATTGATAATTATTTCACTATTTTTTATTATTATTACTGTTTCAGGTCCGCAATTAGGCAAACGGATGAAAGAAGTAAAACGAAGCGGGCGGGATATTATTGTTGCAATTGACTGTTCAAAAAGTATGTTGGCAGAAGACATCAAGCCAAATCGATTGTTAAAATCGAAAAATGAACTTTCAACATTTACCGACAAATTGCAGGGTGACAGGATAGGAATAATAGCTTTCGCAGGAACCGCATTTGTTCAATGTCCGCTGACGCTTGATTATGGTTCGGCAAAGATGTTTTTAAATTTAATAGATTCTAATCTAATTCCATATCCGGGGACAGCAATAGGAAAGGCGATTGAGCTGGCTATTAAAAGTTTTTCGCAAAAAGAAAGAAAATACAAGGTTTTAATTCTCCTGTCAGACGGCGAAGACCATAATAGTAATCCGCTTGATGCAGCTGACGAAGCCAAAAAAGAAGGGATTATAATTTATACAATAGGAATTGGTACGCCGGAAGGTGATGTTATTCCGGCAAAAGATGAAAATGACAACGTGGTTGGATATAAAAAAGATAAAAGCCAGCAAACTGTAATGTCAAAACTTGATGAAACAACTCTTCAAAAAATTGCTTTGGTAACAGGCGGTAAATATTACCGTTCAACCAGCGGTGAATTGGAGATTGACCGAATTTATGAAGAGATTTCATCGATGGAAAAAAAGGAATTAAAAAGTTTATCTTTTAGCCAGTATGAACATAGATTTAAATATTTTTTATTAGTAGCATTTTTACTTTTAGTAACAGAATTTGTTTTATCAGAAAGAAAAAGATATGAAAAAGAATAATTCGAAACTATCTTATATTGCAATATCTGGAATGTTAGTTTTTCTAATCAATATTTCCGAAGCAAGTTTTAGAAGCAAAATAAATAAAGGAAATAGCTATTTTAAAGATGAGCAATATGATAAGGCGCTGGAATTATACAGGGATGCCCAAATATCTGCACCTGAAAGACCTGAGTTGCATTTCAATTTAGGCGATGGTTTATATAAAGCTGAGAATTACGAAGAAGCTATGCAGGAATTTCAAAAAGCGACATACAGCAAAGATATTTCAATTCAGTCGAAAAGTTACTATAATATCGGCAATTGTCTTTATAAGAGCGGAAAACTTCCTGAATCAATAATTTACTACAAAAAGGCTTTAGAATTGAATCCAAAAGACAACGATGCTAAATATAATATTGAATTTGTTCAGAAAAAAATAAAAGATAATATGGATAAAAACAAACAACAAGGTCAACAACAAAAACAAAATCAGCAAAAGGACCAGCAGCAAAAAGATAAAGACAAACAACAACAGGACAAAAAAGAAAAAGGCGATAAAAATAAAGATAAGAAAGATGAAAAACAACAGGCAGAAGAGCAGGATAAAAAGAAAAAAGAAATGTCAAAAGAAGATGCAGAAAGAATATTAGAATCGATGAAAGATCAGGAAAAAAAGGGAATGGAAAAGAAACAAAAGATGGCTGTTCCAAATATGCCGGTTCCGGCAGAAGATTGGTAAATAAGATAGTGGGATGGTGGGATAGCGGGATGGGGAGATAGTCCACGGTAAACAGATTAATAATTCATCCTAGCACAATCGCACAACCGCGCAATCGCACTATCACACAACGCTATATACGCCTTAATATTATGAAATTTAGCAAAAATATTATATTTTTATCAATTATTTGTTTACTAATTATCGCAAAGGTTTACTCTCAGGAAATAACAATAAATGCAAATGTTGATAAGAGTAGATTATCTCTAAACGAACAATTAAATTTACAGGTAACGGTTTCCGGAAATTCATCCGGATTGCCTAAGCCAAATGTACCTCAAATTGCAGGATTCACAATATATTCAAGCGGGACTTCACAGAATGTATCTGTTGTAAACGGGCAGGTTTCATCATCTTTAATTTATAATTATGTTTTAGTTCCGAATTCGGCCGGAAAATTCACAATTGAACCAATAACAATAAGTTTTAAAGGTAACACATACAAAACGGTTCCGATTCCGGTTGAAGTAGTCCATGGACAAGTAGCGCAGCCACAGGCTCCGCAGCAAACAGCACCGCAACAAGCTCAGGCATCTTCACAAAAAGCGGATGACATATTTATAACTGCGACTGTTGATAGAAAGACAGCATATGTTAATGAACAAATAACACTTTCATTTAAATTTTTCAGAAGCGTTCAGATTTTTTCACGTCCGGAATACCAACCGCCAAATACCAACGGTTTCTGGGCTGAAGATCTCCCGCCGCAGAAAGAATACGTCACAACAATTGATGGCAAAAGATACGCGGTTACAGAAGTTAAAACCGCTCTTTTTCCGACATCGGCCGGTAAATTTACAATTGGCAGTGCTATGTTGCGTTGTAGTGTAAGAGATTTTTCGCAAGGCGGCGATCCTTTCAATGACGATTTTTTTAATAGTTTCTTTGCACAAGGCAGAACAAAAGTATTAAATACCAATCCGATAGAAATAAATATAATGCCTCTTCCGGAACCAAAACCTAAAAATTTTAAGGGTGCAGTTGGTAAATATGAAATTTCGGCAAACATAGATAAAACTAAAACCCAGACTAATCAGCCAATTACATTAACAGTGACAATATCGGGAAAAGGCAATGTAAAATCGATACCGGAAGTTGACTTTAACGGTTTAGAAGGGTTTAAAAAATATGAGACCTTAAGTTCACAGAATATTTCAAAAGAGAATTATATCGTGTCGGGTTCAAGAAGCTTTAAAAAGATTATTGTATCAAAAGCTGCAGGTAATCAGACAATTCCTTCGTTTGAATTTGTTTTTTTTAACCCGGAAGATAAAACGTATAAAACTGTTCGAACTAACGCGATGCAGGTAAATGTTTCACAGGGACCTAAAGAAGAATATACAACAACAGCTATTCAAACCGAAGGTGTGAAAGTTTTAGGACAGGATATAAATTTTATTAAAACTAATGTTAATATAAAAAATCAGAAACCTGTATATAAAAAAATATTTTTTATAATTTTACAAATTTTGCCTTTTATAGTATTAATATTAGTATGGAGGTATAAAACTTATCGGGAAAAGCTACAGTTCGATATCGGATATGCACGTCATTCCAAGGCATTTAAAATAGCAAAAAAGAAAATTAACGAATTGAAAAAATCTATAAAACAAAATAATATTTCAAATTGTCATTCAGTAATATTTGATACCCTAATATCCTATCTTGCCGATAAATTAAATGTATCGTCTGCAGGGATGACATCTACGCAGATGGAAAGTGAACTTAGAAACCATAAAATAGCCGATGAAATTATAAAAAATATAATTTCTATATGGGGCGAGTGTGATTTGATAAGATTCGCGCCGTCAAAAATTGAAAAGATAAATATAGAAAATATAGTTACAAATATAGAAGAAATAATAAATAATTTGGAGAAAAAATTATGAAATTTTTCAAAAATATATTATTATTGCTTTTCGTATTAATAATTTCAAAAAATGTTTATGCTCAAAATGCTCAAACACCTAAAAATTTATTCGATACGGCTAACCAGGCTTATCAAAACGGCCAATACAGTGAAGCCATAATTAATTATGAGTCGATTGTTAAGATGGGGATTGCCAATTTTAATGTTTTTTATAATCTGGGCAATTCTTATTTCAGGGATAAGCAAATAGGCAAAGCTGTTTTAAATTTTGAAAGGGCATTTTTATTGAAACCTTCGGATAAAGACATAAGGGCAAATTTGCAATTTATCCGTGCCATGATAAAAGATGAAGAAGGATTTTTGTTTAATATTGATGTTTTAAGTTTAAATCAACTTTTTATTATATTCTGTATTTTTACATGGTTATTCATTAGCTCAATAATTTTGGGTCTTTTTAAGAAACTAAGTTTTCTATTTAATTTAAAAATATTTTTTGCTATTTGTTTGACATTGAATATTATCTGGCTGGCAAGTAAATTTTATAAAGAAAAAAAAGTTGACTATGCCGTGATTATCTCCGAGACAAACGCAAAAAATGGGCCTGGTAGTGATTATTCAGCGGGATTTTCTTTACCTGAAGGTAAAAAAGTAATAATACTTGGTAAAGAAAATGACTGGATTGCCGTAGGCTTGAGAAAGGAAGGTCTAAAGGGCTGGGTGGAAAGTAGAACAGTTGAACGTATAGCAACGGGTAACGAGTAATGGGTAACGGGTAAAAGGGTTTATAAAAAATTCCTCAATTTTTAATTTTTAATTTTAAATTGTTGTTATGTTGACTTTTAGGTGTTTTATTGTATAATTTTTAAAATAAAACAAATGATAGAGATAAGAGAAGTTAAATCAAAAAGTGATTTAAAGCAATTCGTTAATTTTCCTTATGAACTTTATAGAGGAAATAGTTATTGGATACCGCCATTGCAGTTCGATGAGCTTAATACATTATCGTGGGATAAGAATCCTGCTTTTGAATTTTGTGAAGCAAGGTATTGGATGGCATTCAAAGACAACAAAATAGCAGGAAGAATAGCAGGAATTATAAATAAAAAATATATTGAAATTTGGAAAAATAAATATTTAAGATTCGGTTGGTTTGATTTTATTAATGATGAAGAAGTTTCAAAAGTCCTTTTGGAAAAAGTTGAAAACTGGGCTAAAGAAAAAGGCCTGGCCGGTGTTCATGGACCGTTGGGTTTCACCGATTTAGACCGTGAAGGCATGTTAATTGAGGGTTTTAATGAATTAGGTACTATGGCTACAAATTATAATTATCCGTATTATCCTATTCATATTGAAAAATTTGGCTATAAAAAGGATGCAGATTGGGTGGAATATGAAGTAAAAGTGCCGTCTCAAATACCTGAAAAGGCAGAACGGATTTCACAAATAATGCTTAAAAAAATGAAACTCCGTCTATTAGATGCTAAAAAATCTAAAGATATATTGAAATATGCCAAGGGGATATTTGAACTTTTAAATGAAGCGTATGAAAATCTTTACGGTGTTGTTCCTCTCTCGGAAAGACAAATAGATTCTTATACAAAACAGTATTTTGGGTTTGTAAGTCCCGATTACCTTAAAGTTATTATAGATGAAAATGACAAGGTCGCTGCATTTCTTGTAGCGATGCCGTCTTTATCAAGAGCATTACAAAAGTCAAACGGAAAATTATTACCTTTTGGTTTTATTCATTTATTGAAAGCGTTGAAGAGCCCAAAATATATAGATTTATGTCTAATTGCTGTCAGACCGTCTCTCCAGGGAAAAGGTGTAAATGCCCTGTTAATGACAGAAATCACGAAATCAAGCATAAAAAATTCTATAATATCCGCTGAAACAAATCCTGAACTGGAAAGCAACACCAAAGTTCAGAGCCACTGGAAACACTACGATGCAAGACAACATAAAAGAAGAAGATGTTTCTTAAAAACTTTGGCATAAATAATGGAAGAAAAAAATAAATCGTTTTTTAAAATAATATTATTGTTATATTTTACTTTCCTAACAATAACATTTTTTTCTTGCAAGAATAGAATTACTACTCAAGCCGAAGATAAAGCAAGATTTATTGCTTCTAATGGTTTAATATATTTTGGAAAATTCGTACCGCCCAAATCTTCCGATAAGTTGACCTTTATAATGCTTCACGGTTTAGGGAGTTCAAAAGACGAATGGTTTCCTTTTGCAAATAAATTAGCAGAAAAAGGCTATGGCTATTTTACTTATGATTTAAGAGGACACAATGAGAGTTCTAAGGATAAAAATGGCACGGAAGTATCTTACAAATCTTTTTTCAACATAGGTGCGGGTTCACAATGGGAATTGATGGTAGATGATATGAATTATGCTGTTAAATATCTCAAACATAAGGGTATAAAAAAAGAAAATATCGGGATAATAGGTGCAAGTGTAGGGGCAAATATAGCGCTTATTTATGCAAGTAGGCATAAATTCATAAAAAAAGTAGTATTATTGTCACCGGGATTACAGTATGCAGGACTCTATACTGCAGATTCGATGAAAAATTATAATAGTAGACAAATTTTGATTGCCGCATCACCGGGTGATAAATATGCTTATGATAGTTCTGCTTATCTGGCAGAAATTGCCAAAGAGCAAAAAGACGAAGTTGTATTTCTTACCGGTGGCGATTCAAAACACGGTGTGCAGATGTTTGACGGAAAATTCGAAAATGAAATTATTGATTGGATAGAAAAACAATGAAAATAGAAGATAAAAATATTGATGGTTTGAATTTGAGAATTTTTTATTTAAAAAACATAATAATCGGTATAACTACCGAAGTAGGCCCGAGAATTTCATATCTTGCAAACACAAAAAGGCCGGGCTTTAATCTATTTAGAATATTACCTGAAGGCGGTTTTGAAACACCCGAAGGTTTCTGGAAACATCTTGGCGGGCACAGACTTTGGAGTGCTCCGGAATCGTTACCGCGGACATATTCTTTGGATGATAAGCCAATACGAATAGAAGTTAATTCCGATGCTATAACGGTTTATGGTAACCCTGAATATGATAATTCAATTCAAAAAGAAATAATTATTAAATCATTAGGAAAAGAAAGCTTGCAGGTTACTCATAAAATTAAAAATATCGGCAGATGGCCTATAAAGTTAAGTTGCTGGGCGATATCTGCAATGAGGCAAAACGGTTTTGCTGTAATACCGTTTAAACCATCCAATATTAGCCAGCATGGACTTCCACCTGATAGACACATTTCATTGTGGCCTTATACGGATATTTCCGATAAGAGATTGGTTTTTGACGGTGAATATATATTTATAAAACAAAATCCGAAAATTAAAAAAGCATTTAAATTAGGAACTGAGGCGAACCCGGGTTGGGTTGCCTATTTAGTTGATGGAATGATGTTTCTAAAAAAGTTCAAAGCTGAGAAACTTGAATATCCGGATTTTAACTGCAATGTCGAGGTATACACCAATCCTGATATTTTAGAGATTGAAACATCAGGGCATTTAAAAGTAATAGAACCTTCGACATATGCTATTCATACTGAAATCTGGAGTGTTTTAAATATTGGAAAGTTAAAACCGGCAGCAAAAGAAGTTACAAGAATAGGTAGAATGGTAGAAAGGTAAATAGGTAGAAAGATAGAAGATTAATAGTTTTAATCAGCGTTGTTCAGCGAATCTTCTTATCAGCGTTAATCTGCTTCTATTCATCTATTCCAGTTTCTTCTTGAAACTAATTATACTTAACGAGACAAAGAAAATTGTATAAATTGATAAAGCAAACACTTCCAGCAATAAATATTCTATTCCGATTCCTTTCAAAATAATACCGCGCAGAATTTTCAAAAAATAAGTTAAAGGTATCAGATAACCCAGGTAATATAAAATTACAGGCATTCCTTCCCGCGGAAACATAAAACCTGATAATAAAATTGATAATGGAAACAACGGTGTAATCATTTGAAATGCCTGATACTGATTTTGGGCAATTGAAGAAATAAATAATCCTAATCCGAGCGAACCGCAAAGAAATAAAAATGAAAGTATCAATAATAGCAGGATACTTCCGATTATTTTGACCTGAAACAATACAGCACCTAAAGAAAGAATCATCACAACATCAAAAAAGGCGATTACTATATATGGAACTAACTTTCCGATAATAAGTTCATAGCGTTTAATAGGTGTTGTTATTAACACTTCCAGCGTGCCGTTTTCCTTTTCTCTTACCAGCGTATTTGTTGTCAAAATTACAATAAGAATTTGTAGTAAAAATCCAACTACACCCGGAATCATAAAATTGGAAGAACGCAAATCAGGATTGTAAAATACCCGTGATCTCAGATCTATCTGTTGATTAGGCCGCGAGTTAGTTTTTTTTAAATTTAGTTCTGTTCCAAATGCCTGGCATATTGCGGAACCGGTATTTAATGCAGTATTTGCCGGATTTGGATCGGTTCCATCGACAGTCATGCTTATCTGAGCAGGTTTTTTCAATTTTACATTACGGCTAAAATCCGGCGGAATTTCCAGAATTACTTTTATTTTTCCTTTATCCAGCAATTTTTCTGCGTCTTGCCTATTTAATACATAATAATTTATATCGAAATATGTTGAATTTGCAAAACTTTTAATTAATTCTCTGCTTGTACTATTGCTATCCAGATTAAACACAGCGGTAGAAATATGTTTTATATCTGTAGATACCGCATACCCGAATATTATCAATTGAAAAATAGGCAAAAGAAAAATCAGGACCATTGTACGCTTGTCCCGTGTAATGTGTAAAGCTTCTTTTTTTGCCACTGCAAAGATTAATGATTTCATTGTTTGATGAACGAAATATACACTTCTTCCAAGGTTTTTCCACTATTTTTAAAATTAGCCGGTGTATCAACCGCTTTTAGAATTCCGTCGAAAATAAAACCGATACTATTGCATCGTTCAGCTTCTTCCATATAGTGTGTTGTAATAAATATGGTTATTCCCTGGTTTGATAAATGTTTAAAAACATCCCACATATCTTTTCGCGATATCGGGTCAACACCAGCAGTCGGTTCATCAAGAAATACAATTTCCGGGTCATGAACCATTGCACATGCTATGGATAACCGTTGTTTCAAACCGCCGGAGAGTTCTTTGACCATCGAATTTATTCTGTTACTCAATTTTAAAATCGAAAGTATATTTTCAATATTTTTTTTAATTTTTGATTCAGGCAAGTGATAAAGCGAGGCATAAAAAGTAAGATTTTCTTTAATAGTTAAATCATCATACAAACCAAACCTCTGTGTCACATACCCGATGCTTTTTTTTATTTTTTCCGGTTGGTGAATTATATCGAAGCCATTTACTACAGCATTGCCATCTGTAGGTGGCAGAATGCCGCATAACATTCTTATCGTAGTGCTTTTTCCGGCACCATTAGGTCCTAAAAAACCAAAAATATCGCCGCGTTTTATTTTAAGGTTTAATTTGTTTACAGCAATTAATTCGCTGTAAGATTTTGTTAAATTTTGGGTTTCAATGATATAATCCATATTAAATTCAGTACACAGTACTCAGGATACAGGATACGGAATACAGAATAGAAACATTATTGTTTTTGACTTATGGCTGTGTGCTGTGTACTGTATTCTGTGTACTGCAGTTGATATAGACGTCGGCAGGCATACCTATTTTTAATTTATAATCTTTATTTCTTACTGATATTTTTACTGCAAAAACCTGGGTCACCCTTTCTTCCTTAGTTTGAATATTTTTTGGAATAAATTCTGCCCTTGAAGCAATATTTATGACTTCTCCTTCGAAAACCTCTTTAGAGAAAGAATCAAAAAGTACAGTTGCCTTATCTCCGAGATTTATTTTACCTACATCTGCTTCAGATATATAAATTTTAACCCAGATATCATCCATGTTTGCTAATGTAACTATTGGCGAACCGGGAGTGACAACCTCTCCTTGTAATAATTCCTGTAAAATAATTGTACCGGTTATAGGCGAATAAATTACAAAATTATCTTTTATTTTCTGTGCCTGCTCAAATTGGTCTGCGGTTATAACATTTTCCGAAAATAATTTTTTAGCTCTTAGATAATCTTTTTCAGCTTTATCAAGATCGTCCAATTGGGCTATTAAATCACCTTTTTTTATAATCTGACCTTCTTTAACCGGCAGAAAGGAAATCTTACCTACTACTTTTGCACTTACATTGATTTCGTTTGTTTCTAAAGTGCCGGAACCGTAAATTTTATCCTGGTTAATCTTTTTGTTGCATCCCTGTAAAAGAATAATAGTGGATAGAAGTATCAAAATAATCGACTTAGTCGCAAGATTACACAGAAATGTCATCTGTGTAATCTGCCTTTTAATCGGTGTAATCAGTATCGGATTCAGTTCCCGATACAACAAAAGTGTTAAAAAAGCATTTTTTATTTGCATAAATACATTTTAATAAAATTAAGCAAAAAAGTCAACAAAAGGGCTTGTCAAAGCATAAAAATTATGTAAAATGGAACTGTTGAAAAAATTCAACAGTTCCATCCTAATTACGAGCCTGCCTACCGAGCAGGCAGGCTTGGCGAGGAAGAAGGAACTCGGTTTTTATTATAATGAAAAATAGAATACTAGTTGTGGATGATGATAAGGAATTGAGGGATGAAATCAGATTTTGTCTTGAAGAGTATAAAGTTATAGAAGCAGGTGACGGAAAGGAAGCACTAAGAATCTTAAGAAGAGCTAATGATATTGGTTTAGTATTATTGGATATTAGAATGCCGGGAATGACCGGGATAGAGCTTCTGGAAAAAATAAGAGAAACTGATCAAAGTATTGGTATTATTATACTTACGGGGCATGGTACTAAAGAAGTAGTTATTGATATACTGAGAAAAAGAGCTAATGATTATTTTGAAAAACCGTTCAATGTTTGTAAATTAAAAGAATCTATTGAAAGGATATTGAGCAGTAAAAAAGACAAAAATGAAATAGGGGCAATGAATTTAGAAGATAGAATAAAAAGAGCAAAAAAGTTTATTAGCGAAAACTGCTGTAAAAAAATTAATTTAAAAGATGTTACCGAGATTGTTTGTTTAAGCAATAAATATTTCAGTAGAATGTTTAAGAAGATAACAGGTAAAAATTTTGTACAATATAAATCAGAAATTAAAATTAAAAAAGCAAAAGAATTTCTAAGAAAAACAAGTTTTAATATCAGCCAGATTGCAATTAAGCTTGGTTATAATAATGCAGAATCTTTTTGCAGAGATTTTGTAAAAACGACAGGTTGTGCACCAAAGAATTACCGTAAAAAATATATAAAAAAGTTAAGTTAAGATACCAATTTGGAGACCCCTTACCACTCACTTTGTTCGGGTACTGGATAAAGAAAATGAGAAAAATGAAAAGAGAATTTATTGAAAATGCTCTACGGGAAAGTGAAGCAAAGTATAAGGCACTTATAGAACAGCTTCCCGCTATTATGTATACCTCTAAAATCGATAAAACCAGTAAAGTTTTTTATATAAGTCCGCAGGTTAATAAAATATTAGGTTTTTCTCCTTCTGAATGTAAAAAGGATCCGGATCTTTGGAAAAAACAACTATATCCCGAAGATAAACAAAGAGTATTGGTTGAACTTAACTCTTCTCATTCAAGCGGTAAACCGTTTATTTCTGTATATCGAATGATTGCTAAAGACGGTTCTATAGTTTGGTTTAGAGATCATGCACTAATAATAAAAGATAAAAATGGAAAACTATTATATTTACAGGGTTTAATGACCGATATTACCGAATCAAGAAAAACTATGCAGGAAGCACAAGCAAGAATGGAAGAACAAGTAAAAAAACGAACTGAAGAATTATATAAAATAAATGAATCTTTAAAGGAAGAGATTTCAATCCGAAAATGGTTCGAATCGGAATTAATTGATTCTGAAGAAAAACACAGGCATATTGTAGAAAGTTCCATGGATGCTATTGGTCTTGCTCAATATGGAAAAATGATATTTGTTAATAAATCTTTTTGTAATATGTTTGATTATAGAGAATTTGAGTTAATTGGAAAAAGTGCATTAACAGTGATTGCTAAGAGCGACCTTAAATTTGTTGCAGAAAGAATGAAGAAACAAATGAAAGGAGTTGCCGTTCCAAACATTTATGAATTTAAAGGAGTTAAAAAAGATGGAACGATTATTTCAGTTGAGATATCCAGTTCAGGATTATTTACATATAAAGGGAAGCCGACGATATTGTCTTTTTTCAAAGATGTTACAGAACAGAGAAATGCTCAGAAGGTAATATACGAGTCAAGGGAATTATATAAATCCTTATTAAGGACTTCTCCTGATGCAATTGTTGTAGTAGATTTAAAAGGAAATATTATAGAAGTATCAGAAGAAGCAGTTAAAATGAGCGGTTGTAAAAAAGATAAGGATTTAATAGGTAAAAGTAGTTTTGAACTTATAATTCCGGAAGACCGGGAAAGAGCTTTATTAGGACTTAAAAAAGTATTGAGGGAAGGTATATCGAAAAATATAGAATATGGGTTAATAAGAAAAAATGGTTCCCGTTTTATTTGTGAAATGAGCGTATCTTTGATAAAGGACGCAAATGGCCAGCCAAAATCTTTTATTGCTACTATTAGAGATATTACCGAACGTAAAAAAGCTGAGTTAAAATTGATTGAACAGGCGTTTATACTACACAATGTCAGTGATGCAGTTATTGGTTATGATCGTGAAAATCGGGTTACATATTGGGGACCGTCAGCTGAACATATATTTGGTTATACAGCAGAAGAAGTTATGGGTAAATGCTCGATTGATGTTTTACGGCCGACTTATACGGAAAAAACGCGTAAAACATTACGTAATAAATTATGGGATACAGGATATTTAGTTGCAGAAGTAACCTACAGACACAAAAATGGACAGTACATTAACACCGAAATAAACTATAAATTACTTAAAGATATAGACGATTATGTTATTGGACATGTCAGTGTAATTAGAGATATCACCGAACGCAAAAAAGCTGAAAAATTATTAAAAGAAAGTGAAGAAAAATACCGGCTTCTTTTCAATTCATTACCGGTAGGCATTGGTGTCGCTGATTTTAAAGGAAATGTAATGGCAGCCAATCCTACAATGAACATCATCGCCGGGTATAGTTCTGAAGAGTGGAAGACAATTAAGTTAAAGTCAATATACGTTAATTTCGCTGAACGGCAAAAAGTACTTGAAATGCTTAAGAAAAAAGGATGTGTAAGAGATTTTGAGGTTTTGTTGAAGAGAAAAGACGGTACCATTTATACCGCACTGCTTAATATAGATTTAGTGGATATGGAAGGAAAGCAAATGTTACTTACTAATATCCGTGACATCACCGAACGCAAAAAAGCTGAAAAATTGTTAGAAGAAAAAGAGCGTTTTTTAGCTAGTATTTTTTCGAGTATTCAGGATGGCATTTGTGTAATAGATAATAAAATGAATATTATACGAGTAAATCCTATTATGGAGAAGTTGTATCCACATTCGATACCACTTGTTGGAAAGAAATGCTACTACGCATATCATGGCCGTAAAATGCCATGTGAAATATGCCCGAGTTCTAAAACATTAACAACCGGCAAAGCTGCTTACGAAATAGTACCTAAAAGAGATTCAGATGGAAAAATTATTGGCTGGCTTGATTTATATAGTTTTCCGTTATATGACGTAGTTTCAAATAAGCTAAATGGTGCGATAGAGTATGTCCGTGATGTTACCGACAGAAAAAAAGCAGAGGAGACATTAAGGGAAAGTGAGGAAAAATTCAGGGCCATTGCAGAATATTCGCCAAATATGATATTTATTAATAAGAAAGGAAGAGTAGTTTATGTAAATAAAAAATGCGTAGAAATTATGGGGTATAAAAAAGAAGAATTTTTATCTTCTGATTTTGATTTTATCAGCTTAACACCGCCGGATGCAAGAGAAAAAATAATGCAATCCTTTAAAAAGCATATGAAAGGCTTAGAAGTTAATCCTTATGAGTATGTTGTTATTACCAAAAAGGGAGATAGGATGCCGGCAATACTTACAACAAAATTGATTCAATATGAAGGGGAAACCGCAATACTCGGAATATTAACAGATATTACTGCGCAAAAAAAGATAGAAGAAATACTAAAAAGAGACGCTGAAACTTTTAAGAAATTAGTTGAACAAAAAACGGAAGAATTATTTAATACAAAAAATGAATTAGCAAACGCAAAACGGCTTTCGGATATTGGTACTCTTGCAGCAACAGTAGCTCACGAATTAAGAAACCCGTTAGGAGTTATTCGCCTGGCAGCATATAATATAAAGAGAAAGAGTTTTAATTCGATGTCAGCATCTCATATAGCCAATATTGAAAAGAAAATAAATGAGGCAGAAAATATTATAAATGATTTATTATATTATTCAAGAATTAAAATGCCGAAATATGAGAAAGTGGCAATATATGATTTACTTAGCGAATGTATTGATTTTGCAGAAAAAAAATTTTATAAACAAAATATTATTGTTGCTAAAAAATTAAAATCTATCAGGAAAACTCTTGTTGAAGTAGATCCGCTTCAATTTACAGAGATTTTCAATAATATTCTTAATAACGCTTTCCAGGCTATTTTGAACAAAAATGGGAAAATATCGATAAATGCATCGATTGAATGCAAAAAGTTTATTATTATAGATTTTAAAGATAATGGAATAGGTATAGATAAAGAAGACCTTGATAAAATATTTGAACCTTTCTTTACTAAGAAAGCAAAGGGAACCGGCTTAGGCTTAACAATTTGTAATGAATTAATCAACCTACATGGCGGTATAATAGATATTAAAAGCAAAAAAGGTAAAGGTACAACTGTAACGTTAAAGTTTCCAATAAAAAGAAAAACAGAAGAAAGTCAAGTTATAAGTTAACACGACATTACCCAAAATTTAAAGATCTATCATAAAGATAAAATTTATTAAGTTGGGAACTGATAAATAAGAGAGAAACTGCGTTA
>MGVS01000066.1:5680-5845 GCA_001800605.1 Elusimicrobia bacterium RIFOXYD2_FULL_34_15 | reverse complement strand
CTTACGAACTTCACAAAACTCATTTCATTTTTCATGACTCTCCTCCATTATTGCCCTGCCCAAGTTCTTTCAACATAGGCGGGCACACAATTTTAATTCCAAATTTCATCTTGTTGTAGTTGCTCAGCTTGCTGAGTGCCTTTAACATCGCCGACCAAGGTCGGC
>MGVS01000066.1:5074-5623 GCA_001800605.1 Elusimicrobia bacterium RIFOXYD2_FULL_34_15 | reverse complement strand
TTATTTCAACATTGCTAAGCAAGGTCGGCAACTACATTGACTATTATTTCAACACCGCCGAACCTTACACTTCCGCCACTACAACTTTCTTGCCCACCAACGGTTCAGTGGTGGGGGCGGACAGGAAACCGTAGTCGGGCAAGCAAGTTCGGCAACTACAAATAAAAAATGCCAGCTTGCCGTTTAAAAGACAGGGATTAGCATATAGAGGTTAGGAATTAGTTTTTTGACTTTACTATTCCCTCTCCCCTCATCTCTATCCCCTGATTCTTTACCTTCGGCAACCTGGCCAACTAAAAGACAGTGATTTAGTGCTATTGTGATATAGTGCTATAGATTAAAAATTAATTATTTCTTTTACAATCCCACCATCGCACTATCCCACGATTTCCTGTCTTTACAGTCCCTTTGGTTTTGCGTACTCATCCCGATTTCTCGGGAGCAGCCTTTTCGGGTCTTTTGCCCCGTTGTAATGTAGTATATATTGGTAATTAGATATACAATATTTAAAATATATCATAATCAACATTACTTTACGGGGTCTTTTAT
>MGVS01000066.1:0-5031 GCA_001800605.1 Elusimicrobia bacterium RIFOXYD2_FULL_34_15 | reverse complement strand
ACTTTACGGGGTCTTTTATAATTAATATTTGCTCTATTATAAATGTGTTGTATTTGAAAGAACAATTTACTTATTACTGCTATCCTCTAACCTCTATCCGCTATACACTTTCCCCTGTATCTATTGCTTCTCATTTATTTAGACGACTTATATTTTAAAATGTTTAAAATATTTTTTATTATTTATAACTAATATAAAAGGAGATATCAAAAAATATCCCCTTTCATAACATCAGAGATTAGCGTATAGCGTATATCTTGTCCGCCAATTTCGACATCCGCCAATCCGTCGGCTGATGGAGCGGAGGCGAATCAATGGCGGGAGCGGATAGGCAAGATGAGCAACTACAGGCGGGTCACCTAATAATCTATTGCCTGTCATACCCGTGCAAAACTTGTCCTCACGAAAGTGGGGACGGGTATCCAGAAGATTCTTTGGATTCCTGCTAACAACATGCAGGAATGACGGCTTGGATTCCCGATTGAGGAATTCGGGAATGACGATGAG
The DNA here is from genome assembly GCA_001800605.1 of Elusimicrobia bacterium RIFOXYD2_FULL_34_15. Lineage (GTDB taxonomy): Bacteria > Elusimicrobiota > UBA8919 > UBA8919 > UBA8919 > UBA9627. The sequence goes on along the minus strand of MGVS01000066.1, from coordinate 4,524 downwards.
TCCGTCATCTTATAATTGCCAGTTTGCCTTTTTTCGTCTGTCCCGCATTGTTCGTTATCATATATATGTATACTCCGCTGGCTATCGGTTCACCTTTGCTATTTTTTGCATCCCAACTCAACTCACCTGCCGGTGTATCCTTTTCTTCTTCATATACCAATTCGCCGGATACATCAAATACTTGAACTTTTGTGCGATTAGTTAGACTTGTAAATAATATATTTATATGTCCGAATGACGGTTTAAATGGATTCGGATATACATGGGCAACTTTGAGATCGCTGGATAATACGGCAAATATACCATAGTAAGACAAGTGTTTAGTTTTCATAGTGAGTAGTTTGTTAGTTTTATCTATCGTAGTTGTTACTACTTTTTCCCATTTACTATTTAAATCTTTACACGAATATACTACAAGTTTATTTATCCCTATTTCCTTATCATCAATCCTGTTATCTCCGTCTTTATCATTATATGGCATTAATATTTCTATATCTTGACTGAACTCGGTTTGACCGTTTTCAAGAGATATCTCATGTATATTCCCTATTAATACCAGATTCCTATTTAATGTAGGAGTAACGGCAGGATTTATTGATATCTTCAACATGGTAGTGGCGTCTCTTAGAACGCCTGAGGATATTTTTATGTAACACATCTGACCTGAAATAGGTTCTACCATACTTACTATATTGTTACGACGGTTGTCTATCCTCTCTCTTCTATAATTAACCGTCTCTTCAATATCCGCTGTGTTACTATCCCCTATTGTTAAGGTTATGTATCCTGGTTTTTTTTCGCTAATTCCATTTTTATCAGTTACTACTGCTCTTACATTATACTGACTATTCACATCTAAATTACTAACATCCCATTGTATATAATATGGGCTGGTTATATCCGGATTTGTTTGTTCACTTGCTATTATAGGCATTTTTGTCCAATCGATATCATTGGATTTCTTGTATTCAAATTTGATGCTCTCTATGTTATCAGTATCTCCTACTATTGCATCTACTAATAATGTAACCCGCTTTCCACTTATTACCATTCCGTTTCTTGGAACTGTTAATCTTGCTATAACATCATTTAAGCTTGTTACTGCTGTCTCGGCTATTACGTTCGTATTTGTATCTTCAAAACCGGTGATGTCTACCGCTCTTACTACAAAATTATATGTTTGATTTGCAGACAAACCACTTATTGTATGTGAAGTAACTGTACTACTGACTATATAATACGGTGTAGTGTAATCCATTGTATTACCCGATGACATATATATTTTGTAAGATATAACATCTTCTGATATTGATTCCATCCAGTTAAGTTGTAATTTACCGCCGTTTAGAGGAGTTGCCATTAAATAACTTACGCTGGTAGGAGCGATATTATCTGCTGTTTTTTTGCTTAAAATTGAAATACCGGACCAGTTTGGACTTGGCTGTACATCATCCGCCACTTTTATTCCAAAGCAGTAAACCGTATTTTCATCTAAACCGGTAATTAAGAAATTTTCTATTGTTCCTGATGTGCCGGGTGTCGGTAATCCGGTACATTTTATTGCTGATTCCCAGTTGCTGGTGCTTATTGTCCCGTTCTTTATATAACGTATATCATATTCGGCTGCGATACCTATTTTTCCGTCGTTACCCACCGCAGTCCATTGCAAAGTTATCGTTGTAGTTGAAACACTTTTCGCTACAAAATCTTCTATATCGCTCGGTGGTATTTTATCAAATGATATACCCAATGTTTTTGCGACAGGACTGTTGGAAATATCCGACACATTCGGAACCTCATCTTTCACTATTATTGCAAAATAATAAGTTGTTCCCGATTCAAGTCCGTTTATGGTTACCTCCTGAGGCATGCCCGCTGCATTTGGTTTCGGTACTTCGGTAGTATATGGTATTGCGATTAACCAGTTACTTTCTGTTATCGGAACACCAATTAAGCACCTAATTTCGTAGCTGTCCGCTGTTCCGATATTACCGTCGTTACCGGTTGCTGTCCAGGTCAATGTAACTGAATTAACATTTTTACTCTTAACTGCCAAATCAGTTATAGGCGATGGTTTGGTCGTATCTGTGCTTGCAACAAATGTTATAGCTTCGACTTCATTTGATAATTTCGACCAATTAATAATCTCATCGCCTACTTTTATTCCAAACCAATATTTGATATTTGGCTTTAAGCCGGTTATGGCAAACGATTCACTATCACCGGACGCTTTTGGGGTGGGTTCCCCGTAACATCTTGAAGCAACATCCCAGTCCCATGCTTCTTTCATACTACCTGATGTTGAATATCTAATATCATAATAAGATGCTTTACCCAAAGCATCGTCGTCACCTACTGCCGTCCATTGCAAAGTAACTTCTTTTTGTTTTATATCAGTTATTACCAGTGTTTTTATATCACCAGGTGCAATAGAATCTTTAGGCACCACACCCTTATATCTTTCTTCCACTTCTTCCCAAATCAATTCTTTGTTGTATATCTTTATTTCATCTATAAGCCCGATGAAACGACCCATACCCGCACTATTTAAACCCATCCCGCGACGCCCTACTATTATCGCATTTTGATTCGTATCTATCGGACCTATCACAGTGGAACTTGCTACCAAAACACCGTCTTGATACAATTTCATGTTGTATGCACCGCCGTTTTTATTATATGTTCCTACTAAGTGATGCCATTTATTTGCATCACTCGCTGACCATGTATAAGATAAACTTCTGCTTATGCTTATTCCGACTCCGGTTGTGATAAGTACCTTGAATAATGCGCAGTCGCTGGCTCCCAACATAAATACATCTTTACTAAAGACTCCCCGTGTCTGCCCATCGTCTTTTGTAATTACGCTGCTGTTAACCCATGCCTCAAGTGTTAGTTCATCCGTTACCGATAAGACAGAACTTGTTGTTATCCATAAATACGAATTGTCTCCGTCTAAACTGATTGCAGCGGTACTACCCAGTACGCCGGGTGTTATCCATTTAGCGCTATTGTTCGCGGGGATGGAGGCGTTATTCCCGTAACCGGAACTGTCCTTGCAATATGCACCTGCATTCTCGTCAAAATGCCATTCTCCTACGGATGATGTAAACATTATTAATGAATTAGTCGTAGCATTGGCAGAATTCGATACTTCACTCCAGTTATTTTTATCATCACTAACTTTTATTGCAAAATAATACAGCGTGCTTGTCGAAAGCCCGACTATAGTAAAAGTTTCTTGCATGCCTGACTTTTGGGGTATTGGTGCACCGCTATAAGCCGTAGCACTGTTCCAATTGCTATTGGTTATACCAACATTCGCATATCGTATTTCATATGATTTTGCCGTACCTATTGTGCCGTCATCACCAGTTGCAGTCCATCCTAATTTCACGGATTTAGCTGTTTGACTTATAACTACCAAATCATTTACTGCTGCCGGCGGTAATGTATCAGTAAGCGTTTTGTCATTAACTATATTTGAGTTGCTACTCCAATTTTTAATCACTTCATCTCTAACTCTTATTAAAACCCAATATGTAGTATCCGGAACCAAACCATTTATTGTAAATGATTCGTTGCTACCGGCTTTTTGTGAAACAGAATTGTAAACATGTAATGCAATATCGTTCCAATGTTGATCATTTTCATATCTTAAATTAGCATATTGTATATCATATTCAGTCGCAGTTCCGGTTGTGCCGTCATCACCAACCGCAGTCCATGTAAGCATCATACTGTTTGCTGTTGTAGTACTGACTTTTAAGTTTGTTATTGGAGCTGGTGATACCTTGTCATCAGAATACTGCGTCTTAACATATAGACTGTCTGAAATGTCTGACATATTACTTGCATTATCTAATGCTCTTATTGCAAAATAATATGTCGTATCGGAATATAACTGGTTCGCAGCAAAATTTTCCAAATTACCTGCTTCTTGAGGTTTCGGTTCATCAATACATTTAGATGCATTATCCCAATTATCATTTGTTATCGGTACATCTATCTTATATCTTATATCATATTCAGTTGCTGTACCGGTTGAATCATCGTCTCCTGTTGCTGTCCAATTGAGAGTCACACTATTCACCGATACGTGTGTTATTTGCAAGTCTTTTATTTTTGCGGGTTTTATTGAATCTGGCGGCGTTGATGTTTGAATGCTCTTTATATTGGATATCTCGCTCCAATTTATATGCACTTCATCTCTTACTTTTATTGCAAACCAATATGTTGTGCTTGGATATAAATTACTGATTTGTAATGTTTCCTGTGTATTTGGTACAGCCGGTATTGGTATGTCGGGATACGGCAATGCACTCAAAAAATTACTATCATTTATTTCTGTTGTTGAATATCTAATATCATATCTTGCCGCAGAATCACCGGTTGTCCCATCGTCGCCGACTGCAGTCCATCGCAATGTAACAGTTGTTGAAGTATAAGTACTAATAATTAAAGTATTTATTGATGCAGGCACGGTTTTGTCTGATGATTCTGTAATAATATTTATCACATTGG
>MGVS01000065.1:0-25807 GCA_001800605.1 Elusimicrobia bacterium RIFOXYD2_FULL_34_15 | reverse complement strand
TATTCGATAGAAGATCTTTCACAACTGATTTATTCATTAAAAGAGGCAACTGAATATAAAAAGCCGATAAGTGTTAAAGTTGCCGCGGTACATAACATTGCTGCTATTGCTTCGGGAATTGTAAGAGCTGGAGCAGACATTGTTGCGATAGACGGCATAAGAGGCGGTACCGGAGCGGCACCGACCAGAATTAGAGATAATGTCGGAATTCCTATCGAACTAGCTATAGCTTCTGTTGATGCACGACTTCGTGAAGAAGGTATAAGAAATAGGGCATCGATTATTGCTGCCGGCGGTTTTAGAAATTCTGCTGATGTAGTTAAAGCAATTGCTTTGGGTGCCGATGCCGTATATATCGGTACAGCTGCACTTATATCCATCGGTTGTCATTTATGTCAAAAATGTTATACCGGAAAATGTAATTGGGGTATCGCAACCCAGGATCCATATTTAGTTAAAAGATTAAATCCTGAAATTGCAGCGCGACGACTTGTTAATTTAGTTAATGCGTGGAGTCATGAAATAAAGGAAATAATGGGCGGTATGGGTATAAATGCAATTGAGTCGTTGAGAGGTAATAAATTACGTTTGCGCGGTTTTGATTTACACGAGAACGAATTAAGAATATTGGATATAAAACCCGCAGGGGAATCCTTGTGATGCATAGAAGCAGATTTACGCCGATTAGTACGCTGATTAAACGCTGATTTTTTCAGCGTTATTCTGCGCATTTTATCAGCGTCCATCTGCTTCGAGGTAGTTAAATATGAAAAAGATATATTTTAAAGAAGAATATTGTATGGCATGCCGCTTATGCGAAATAGCATGTCTTGTTGCACATTCAAAATCAAAGAAAATAATTAAAGCATATAAAGAGGAATTTCCGAATTTAACACCAAGGCTTATTATAGAACAGAAAGGACCTTTATCATTTGCTATTCAATGCAGACACTGCGAAGATGCACCGTGTGTTGCCGCCTGTGTGACCGGTGCAATGAAAAGGGATATGAAGACCGGCGAGGTAACACATAACGCCGAAAAATGTGTCGGTTGCTGGATGTGTATAATGTCATGCCCATTTGGCGTTATTTTAATGGATACAAAAGGAAAAAAAGTCGCAACAAAATGTGATTTATGCGAAGATGCTAATACTCCTCAGTGTGTGGAAGCTTGTCCCAATGAAGCGTTAATATGCAAAGAAGAAAAAAATATAGATAAGGGAAAAAGTAAGTAATTAGGTGTTAATCTGTGTAATCGACTTTTAAAATCTGTGTAATCGTTACTATGAAAAAAGAAAATATTGTAATTATCGGTAGTTCAGTTGCTGCAATTTCGGCAATAGATACCATAAGAAATAAAGATAAAAATATTTCAATAACGGTTGTAACAAAAGAAAAAAATGTTTCTTATTCAAAACCGTTAATTTCTTATGTAAATTTGACGGATGAGCAATCTTATTATAGAGATAAAAATTACTTTAAGAAAAACAAAATCAATTTGGTTTTTGATGAAGCATTATCAATAAAAAATAATTCAGTTACTTTGAAAAGCGGAAAGAATTTGAAATTCTCAAAATTGCTTATCGTTGTTGGCGGAAAGCCGATTGTTCCTAATAATATAAAAGGTATAGACGGCAAAAATGTATTTACTTTAACAAATTTCGAAGATGCACAAAAAATAAAAGTGTTTTCTAAAAATAAGAAAAAGGCTGTAATCATTGGTTGCGGAATGATTGGTATAAAAGCTGCCGAATTTTTAAAAGAGCTTGGTATTAAAGTTACAATTGTTGAGCTGATGAACAGACCATTTGCTTCCGTATTGGACGAAAAATCCGGTAAAATGATTGCGGACGAAATAAAGAAAAATGCGGAACTTATATTAAATAAAAGTGTGGTTGAAATAAATGATAAATATTGTACTCTTAGCACCGGCGAAAAAATTTCATGCGATTTTGTTATATGTGCTATCGGAGTCGTACCAAATTTAGATATTGCTAAAAAATCAGAAATAAAAACAAATAGAGGTATTGTTGTAAATTCAAGTATGATGACTTCTAATAAAAATATATATGCAGCGGGTGATTGTGTTGAATCATTCGATATATTAAAAAAGGAAAATAGACCGTTGCCTATCTGGCCGATTGCTTATAAACAGGGCAGTGTTGCAGGCAATAATTTAATCGGAATAAAAACGCAATATGAAGGCGGATTTGTAATGAATTCGGTTGATGTTTTTGGCTTACCAATAATAACATTGGGTTTAAGTAATGAAAATATCGGAGAAGAGATAGTAATTATTGATGAAAAAGCAAGAAAATATAAAAAAGCGATTGTAAACGATAATAAAATAGTCGGAGTAATTTTAGTTGGCGACATAAGCAGAGCAGGAATATTCACCGGGCTTATTAAAGACGGGATAGATGTATCAAATTTCAAAAAAGATTTATTTAATGAAAAATTCGGTTATATTTATGTTCCTAAAGAATCAAGATCAAAGGAAACTGCACCATCAGAAATATGATAATTAACGCGGAAAAGCTTACTAATAGGCAATTAAATGAAAAAATAAGAAGCACCATAAAAAAAGGTGTAAAAAATATTATTTTAAAAGATGTTAATGGGCACAGATATATCGCGTCCGGTCTTAAATCTGATGTTAATCTTGAAATTTTTGGTACAGCCGGTAACGATCTCGGAAGTTTCATGAGCGGTCCTAATATTATTGTTCATAGTAATGCACAGGATTGCATAGCAAATACTATGGATGCCGGAAAAATTGTTATTCACGGTTCAGTCGGTGATATACTTGGATATGGTATGCGCGGCGGTAAAGTTTTTATCAAAGGTAACGCAGGTTATCGTTCCGGGATTCATATGAAATCATATAAAGAAATGACACCGGTTATTATTATAGGCGGAAGTGTTCGGGATTTTTTTGCTGAATATATGGCAGGCGGCACTATGATTTTGCTTGGATTAGACGATAGTAAGGAAATAGCCGGGAATTTTATCGGTACCGGAATGCACGGCGGAACAATATATATAAGAGGTAATGTTAAAAAAAATCAGTTAGGCAGGGAAGTTGACATTGTAAAAATGGATAGTGAAGATAAAAAAATAATTGAAAATTATATTTCGGAATATTGTAAAGATTTCAAGCTTGATTGCAAAAAAATATTATCGTCAAAGTTTACCAAATTGAAAGCTCTCAACGTTAGGCCTTACGGAACGATTTACGCATATTAAGAAAGCAACGTATAGAGGTTAGTGGATAGCATGTTGTGGCAAAAAGGTAAAGGTTGTGAATTGTGTTTTAAAAAATGCTTGACAAAGAGTAAATAATCTACTAAAATAATTACGAATGAAGTAATAAATAAAGTTCTCGGTTTTGCTAGTCTGCGAAATTCGAGGGCTTTTTTACGAATAAGATTCCCGCCAACAATATAAATGAAAAGCATTTTGATACTAGAAGATGGTAAAAAGTTCTTAGGTGAGTCTTTCGGTGCATCCGGAGAGACGTCAGGGGAAGTGGTTTTTAATACTTCGCATACAGGTTATCAGGAAATACTCACTGATCCTTCCTATAAAGGCCAAATCGTAACAATGACATACCCGCATATCGGAAATTACGGCGTTAACTTAGAGGATATTGAAAGCAGGAAACCTTTTATTGAGGGTTTTATTGTTAAAGAGTATTCAAAGATTTATTCAAACTGGCGGGCAAAAAAATCACTTGGCGATTATTTAAAAGAAAATAAAATTGTCGGTATTGAAGGTATAGACACAAGAGCTTTAGTAAAACATATCAGGGAAAAAGGTTCCATGAAAGGCTTCATTTCCACAGTAGATTTTAACGAGAAATCATTGTTGAAAAAAGTAAAATCTGCTGACAGCATTGTCGGTAAGGATCTTGTCAAAGAAGTTACAAACCACAAAATTTATAAATTCCAAACGCAAAATAAATCCGGAAAAAATGTAGTTGTCATGGATTTTGGTGTAAAAACTAATATTTTAAGGTCTTTATCTTCGGTTGGTCTAAATTCGATAGTTGTACCTGCAAATACCTCCTTTGAAAAAATAATTGGTTTAAAACCTTCTGGGATTATGCTTTCTAACGGGCCAGGTGATCCTGAAGCTGTAACTTATGCAATTGAAACCGTAAAAAAACTGATTTCAACACATATTCCAATTTTTGGAATATGTCTTGGCCATCAGATTTTAGGACTTGCAATGGGCGGGAAAACATACAAATTGAAGTTTGGTCATCACGGTTCAAACCAACCTATAAAAAATCTAAAAACCGAAAGGGTGCAGATAGCAGCGGAAAATCATAATTTTGCAGTTAACTTAAAAACTTTAAAAAATGCTGTGCCTACGCATAAAAATTTAAACGACGGAACTCTTGAGGGAATAAGATATCAAAGGGTTCCTGTTTTTTCTGTTCAATTTCATCCTGAAGCGTCACCGGGTCCGCACGATTCAAGATATTTATTTATTGAGTTTTTAGATATGGTATTGAAGTTCCATAATTCTACAATTGCAAAATCAAAGTCTATGCTTAGGAATGGAAATCCCATGCCTACGCTAAAGCTTCGGCAGGCAGGCGCGAAGCGATCCCGATTTTTATCGGGACGCGAAGGTGGAAAAAAATATGCCAAAAAGAACTGATATTAAAAAAATACTTATAATAGGCTCAGGTCCAATAATTATTAGCCAAGCCTGCGAATTTGACTATTCCGGGACCCAGGCATGCAAAGCATTACGTGAAGAGGGGTATAAGGTAATACTTATCAATTCTAATCCGGCCACAATAATGACAGACCCTGAAACGGCAGATAGGACTTACATTGAGCCGATTACTCCCGAAGCAGTTGAAAAAATAATAGAAAAAGAAAGACCTGACGCCTTATTGCCGACTTTAGGCGGGCAGACAGGTTTGAATACCGCAATGAAAGTAGTGGAAAACGGTGTATTAGATAAATATGGCGTGATAATGATTGGTGCAAATTATAATGCAATAAAAAAAGCTGAAGACAGAGATTATTTTAAAAAATCAATGTTAAAAATCGGGTTAGATTTACCTAAAAGCGCTCTTGTTAAAAGTTTGAAACAAGCCCGGGAAAAGCTTAAAACTATCGGATTGCCTGTAATTATCAGACCCAGCTTCACACTCGGCGGTACCGGCGGTGGTATTGCACAAAGTATCGAAGAATTTGAACAGATAATAGCACTTGGTTTAAGAAACAGTATGGTTCACGAGGTTCTAATTGAACAGTCAATAGTCGGTTGGAAAGAATACGAACTTGAAGTAATGCGTGATAAAAAAGATAATGTTGTAATTGTTTGTTCAATAGAAAATTTTGATCCAATGGGAATACATACTGGCGATTCGATTACGGTTGCACCTGCGCAGACACTGACAGATAAAGAATACCAGAAAATGAGAGATGCCTCGTTAGCTATCATACGTGAAATTGGAGTTGAAACCGGCGGTTCAAATATACAGTTTGCATTAAATCCGGAAGACGGCAGGATGGTAGTTATAGAAATGAATCCAAGAGTTTCAAGGAGTTCTGCGCTAGCAAGTAAAGCAACAGGGTTTCCAATCGCAAAAATTGCCGCAAAACTTGCCGTAGGTTATACTCTTGACGAAATAAAAAATGATATAACTAAACTGACACCTGCTTCTTTTGAACCGGCAATAGATTATTGTGTTGTTAAAATACCGAGATTTACTTTTGAAAAATTCCCTGAAGCTACGGACATCTTAGGCATATCAATGAAATCGGTCGGCGAAATTATGGCGATCGGCAGAACCTTCAAGGAAGCTTTACAGAAGGGGTTACGCGGTCTCGAAATCGGGCATACAGGCCTGGATAACAAACTTGATTATTCAAAAATTTCAGATGATAAAATTAAGCATAGATTGAAAGAACCTAATGCATCAAGAATATTTTACATTAAATATGCATTTCAGAAAGGTTATAGTGTTAAGGAAATATTTGAGCTTACAAAAATTGATCCCTGGTTTTTAAGTCAAATTAAAGAAATAATAGATCTGGAAAATGATTTAATCAAACTATCAAAGAAAAATTCTAAAAAGTTTCCTTTGAATAAAGAAATGTTGTTGAAAGCAAAACAATATGGATTTAGTGACAGGCAGTTAGCCGAATATACAGGTTCTGATGAAGTATCCATAAGAGCTCTTCGAAAAAGAAATGGAATAGAGGCTACATTCAAATTAGTTGACACCTGTGCTGCCGAATTTGAGGCGTATACGCCATATTACTATTCAACATATGAATCAGAAGATGAAACAAGGGTTTCCAAAAAGAAAAAAATAATGATTTTAGGCGGCGGACCTAATAGAATCGGACAGGGAATTGAGTTTGATTATTGCTGTTGCCATGCCGCATTTGCACTTAAAGAATTGGGTTATGAAACAATCATGGTTAACTCAAATCCTGAAACCGTATCAACCGATTACGATACATCGGATAAATTATATTTTGAACCGTTAACATTTGAAGATGTAATGAATATTGTTGATAAAGAAAAGCCGGACGGAGTTATAGTTCAGTTCGGAGGGCAGACTCCTTTAAATCTTGCAAAACAATTAGAAGATGCAGGGGTACCAATAATAGGAACAAGTGTTAAGTCCATAGATATTGCTGAAAATAGGGATAAATTTTCTAAGCTTGTAAAAAAACTTAATATTCATCAACCAATGAATGGTTCTGCAAATACTGTAGAAGAAGCAAGAATAATAGCTAAACAAATAGGCTATCCTGTTCTGATTAGGCCGTCATATGTACTTGGCGGGCGGGCAATGAAAATTGTTTATGAAGAAAATACTTTAAATGAGTTTGTGGAAGAAGCTAAAATCGTATCTATGGAGCAGCCGATTTTAATAGATAAATTTCTTGAAGATGCTGTTGAGGTAGATGTCGATGCGATATCTGACGGTAAAGTTACTATCATTGGCGGTATAATGGAGCACATAGAAGAAGCGGGAGTTCATTCCGGTGATTCTGCGTGTGTATTGCCTCCTCATACATTAGAAGATAAAATAATTGAAGATATAAAACAATGTACTTATTCATTATCAAGAGAATTGAAAGTAAAGGGATTGGTAAATATACAATTTGCAATTAAAAATGATATAGTTTATGTCCTAGAGGTTAATCCGAGAGCTTCAAGAACTGTTCCTTTTGTGAGTAAAGCTACCGGCAGACCGCTGGCTAAAATTGCAGCTAAAGTAATGGTGGGAAAAACACTGAAAGAACTTGGTATAACAAAAGAAATAGAAGTAAAGCATGTATCGGTAAAAGAATCTGTCTTACCTTTTTCACGTTTTTCAGGTGTGGATATAATACTTGGGCCTGAAATGAAATCCACAGGTGAAGTTATGGGAATAGATTCTACTTTTGGAATTGCATTTTATAAATCGCAAATAGCCGCAGGCCAAATTTTACCAAAAAGCGGTACTGTTTTTATTAGTGTAAGAAATTATGATAAGAGAGATATTGTGTTTATCGCGAAAAAGCTTTCAGATATGAAATTTGATATTATCGCAACAAGGGGCACTGCAAAAGTTTTAATTGCTAATAATATAGAAGCAAAAATAGTTAGTAAGATTAGTGATGGTAGTTCTGATATATTAGATAAAATAAAAAAAGGCGAAATAAAACTTGTTATTAATGTACCTTCAGGTTCTAAAGGACAATATGATATGATGCCGATAAGAAGTTTTGCGGTCATGCAAGGTATTCCGTGCATAACTACAATACAAGGAGCACAAGCCGCGGTTACCGGTATGGAAGCATCATTAAAGAGCGATTTTAAAGTAAAACCTATACAGGATTATTTAAAAAAAATAGCTTGACCCGCCTTGTGAAGATAGGCGGGGTCTAAAAGAAAAACCTTGATAAAATAATTGTATTTTGATAATTTACTAAATAGAGAGTCAAAGAAGTCCTCAGTTTCGCTTAAATGTGAAGCGGGGCTTTTTTATTTGCACCCGAAGTTCGGAGCTACTGCACCGAACGAGGTAACACGCGGAGTTCGTAGCAACTGCAACGAACGAGCATGTTACCCCGAAGCATATCCTGAAAATATCGACACGAAGCGGAGAGATTTTTAGGATGCCTATGCAATGGGCAAAGTCGGAGTTCGTAGCAACTGCAACGAACGGCCATCTGAGAGAATGTCAGAGTTTGCAGAAAAGAGGGGTATAAAGGTTTATAAAGGGATTGCAGAAGAATTGCCGTTCCCAGATAAAACCTTCGACTACATTTTATTTGTGACAACACTATGTTTTGTTAATGACCCTCGAAAAGCAATAAAAGAAGCAAATAGAGTGTTGCATAAAAATGGTTCTATAATTATAGGTATGATTGACAGAGATTCGACATTGGGCAAAAAATATCTACAAGAAAAGAAAAACATCAGATTTTACAGGCATGTAAGATTTTATTCAGTATCTCAAATAATCAGAATGTTAGAAGAAACAAAATTGAAAGTACCCATGATAGTTCAAACAATATTTGAAAAATAAAATAATCGAATCCAAAAATTCAGGAAAGGCAGAGGAAAAGGTCTTTTTGTGGTAATGAAAGCAATAAAGTATTAAATCCATATTATTTATTTACCAAATTATAATTGTGTTTTATTAAATGATATATTAACTGTAGCTAACACCTATTTCAAGTTTGTCGACAATAAAATCTGCGACAGCCCCGTACCTCAAAAATAAAAAATTATAAAAATACAAAAAGTAATTGACAAATGCTACTATATTAGTAACATATAAGTATGAAACTGATAAACAAGGATACGGATTGTGCGGTAAGGGCTATATTGTATATTGCCGGAAATGAAAATAATCTGGTATCCACAGCGGTATTAAATTCCGAGTTTAATATATCTAGACAGTTTTTACGAAAGACACTGCATGTTTTACAAACCAAAAAAATTCTTAAATCGGTCAAGGGCATTAATGGAGGGTTCCGGCTTGCCCGTCCTGCCGGCAAAATTTCACTCATTGACCTGGTCAGAATTTTTCAGGGAGAAGTGAATCTAAACAAATGTTTTTTTAAGAAAAAAATCTGCGTCAATGTTAAAACCTGTCCGTTAAGAAGAGAGGTTGAAAATATTGAGCGGTATGTGGTGAGTAGATTGAAAGCGGTAACCATTGAGCAGTTGGCAAAAAAACATTAAAAAAAACAATTTTATTTTTAATATTTGATTTTTAATTTTTGTTATCAGGGGGTAATTATGAGTATGTTTTGCAGGCAGTGCGAGCAGGCAGTAAGAGGAGAAGCGTGCATAACAAGAGGTGTTTGCGGAAAAAAAGAAGATATAGCTGCCTTGCAGGATTTGTTGATACACGCCCTGAAAGGTATTGCTGTTTATGGAAAGTTAGCCCGGGAATTAGGCATAAAAGACAGGGATGCAGATTTGTGTTTAATAGAAGGGTTGTTTACGACAGTAACAAATGTTAATTTTGATTCATCAAAGCTGGCGGATATTATCCGGAAATCGTATAAGATTAAAGAAAAAATAAAAAATTTATTTTTGGCAGGGTATAAGAAAAAAAACGGTAAAGATTTTCAGTATAACCTTTCTGAAGCGGCAAACTGGAAGCCTGCCGATACTTTAAAAGATCTTATTGAGCAGGGCAGAGGGTTCGGGATAATGGCAGACCTTAAGTTGGACAAAGATATAGGGAGCTTACGCGAAATACTGCTGTACGGACTTAAGGGTATGGCCGCTTATGCCGATCACGCTGCTATTTTGGGAAAAGAGAGCGAGGAAGTAAACGCTTTCTTTCATAAAGGATTGTCGGCTTTAACGGACGATAGTTTAACTGCGGATGATTTGATTAATCTTATTATGGAATTCGGCAAGGTAAATCTAATTTGCATGGAAATACTTGATACGGTTCATACCGACACCTTCGGTCACCCGGTGCCTACCAAGGTTTCTTTGAGTATTAAAAAAGGTCCTGCGATTATAGTTTCAGGTCATGATATGGATGACTTAAAACAGCTTCTCGAACAATCGGAAAATTCAGGCATAAATATTTATACACACGGCGAAATGCTTCCCGCCCACGGATATCCTGGGCTTAAAAAACACAAACATCTTGTCGGACATTTCGGGACAGCGTGGCAGAACCAGCAAAAAGAATTTAACGATATTTCTGCGGTAATTCTTATGACTACAAATTGCATTCAAGAGCCACGGTCTTCCTACAAGGACAGGATATTTACAACGGGTTTAGTGGCATGGGAAGGAGTTGCGCATATAGATGCGAAAGACGGTAAAAAAGATTTCGGTAAACTTATAAAAAAGGCCAAAGATTCGGAGGGATTTAAGGAAGATACTCCGGGCAAGGAAATTCTTGTGGGATTCGCGCATCATACCGTATTGAGTTTAGCCGATAAAATCATTGATGCGGTGAAGACTAAACAAATACGACATTTTTTTCTTATAGGCGGCTGCGACGGGGCAGAGCTCGGTAGAAATTATTATACTGAGTTTGCCCAAAAGGTTCCGAAAGACTGTATTATATTGACACTTGCATGCGGAAAGTTCAGGTTTAATAGTCTGGACTTTGGTTCAATAGGTGCGTTTCCGCGTTTATTGGACTGTGGACAGTGTAATGATGCTTATTCAGCAATAAAAATTGCTTCCGCATTGGCGAGTGCGTTTAAATGTTCGGTAAACGATTTGCCGTTATCGCTGATACTTTCATGGTATGAACAAAAAGCTGTATGTATATTGCTTACACTGTTGTCACTAGGTATAAAGAATATTAGATTGGGGCCGACACTTCCTGCTTTTATTTCGCCCGGGGTATTGAAAGTTCTTGTTGAAAAATTCAGTATCAATCCTATATCAAATCCGGATAGCGATCTGAAAGAAATATTAAAATAGGCATTAGTATTTCAAAACAAACAAAACAAGAAACATTTATGTTAACTGCAATTAGCACCTATTTCAGGTTTGCCGACAATAAAATCTGCGACATCTCCTTACCTCAAAAATAAAAAAAATATTTTGGCGAAAACCCCTTGACAAAGGATTTTGTATTTTGTATAGTTAATATATTCATTAACATACATACTATAATATTAAAAGGAGGTTCAATAAAATGATTGATATTTATAATCTTCATGCGGAAATATGTAAAACGTTAGCCAGTCCTGTAAGGCTAAAAATAATAAATACTTTAAGAGACAAAAAACTATCAGCAAGCGATTTGATAAAAAAGATTAACATCAATAAAGTGAGTCTTTCTCAGCATATGGCGATACTTGTCCAGAAAGGAGTTGTAATTTCGGAAAGAAGCGGTAAAAAGGTATTTTATCAACTCAGGGATACAGAAATTATTAAAGCTTGTGATATTATGAGAAATGTACTTATAAACTATCTTGAGCAAAATAAAAATATTCTTAAAAAAATAAAATAACGGGGGGGTAGGTATGAAATTAGGTATAGTAATTTATTCGAATGATGCAGAACTGGTCTGGAATGCATTTAGATTTGCTAATCTGGCCGTTGAACAAAAAGATGAAGTAAGGATATTTCTTCTGGCTAAAGGGGTTGAATATGAAACCTTTTCAAATGAGAAATATCCTATTACTGAACTAGCACAAAAATTTATTGGCTCGAGAGGAATGATACTTGCTTGCGGAACTTGTCTGAAATTAAGACAGAAAGACGGCAGTCAGTTGTGTCCGATATCAACAATGAAAGACCTGTATCAGTTGGTTAAAGAGTGCGATAAAGTTTTAACTTTTTAGCGATGACCGAAAAGCAATAGTGCAAGTTAATATCTCCGTAGTAGAGGACTGCGTCTGTTAGGAGAAATTGAAAACTATGAAAAAATTATCTCTTGTTGAGTTCTCTGTTAATCATCCTAAACTCATTGTTTGGATTATAGTTATTCTGACTATAATATTTATGACGCAGTTTCCTAAAGTAAAGATAGATACAAACCCTAAAAATATGCTTCCAAAGACATCAGATGTTCGGGTCTGGAATGATGAGGTAGAAAAAACATTCGGTCTTTATGAAGATATGATAGTAGTTGGAATAAGTCAGGAAAACGGTGTTTTAAATAGAGAAACATTAGGAAAAATTCAAAGGATAACTGAAGATATTTTAAAATTAAAAGGTGTTGCAACAAGAGATGTTAATAGTTTTACAACCATTACTAATGTCACGGCAGAAGAAGATATTCTAAAAGTCGCTCCTCTTATGACCGGAGTTCCAAAAACTGATAATGAGATAACAGTTTTAAAAAAAATGCTTTTTGAAAATCCTATGTTTGTTGACCGCATTATATCAAAAGATGGCAAAACTACTGCTATCTATGTGCCTCTTGAAAAAGGTTCTAATGGAAAAGTTATAGCAGATAATATCAGAGAGATTGTCAAAAAGGAAAAAGGAATTGAAAAATATTATATTGCAGGTGATCCGGTAGCAAGAGATACGTTTGGTGCTGTAATGTTTAAACTAATGGCTATATTTGCGCCTATTGCCATGTTTGTAATGCTCGCTGTCAGATATTTTATGTTTAGAGACCTTTTTTTGTCTATTACATTAATGATGGATGCTATGATTAGTATCGTCTGGAGTATGGGGCTATTAATAGCTTTAGGATTTCCAATCCACATTATGAGTTCAATGGCGCCGGTATTTTTAATGGCTATTGCAACAGATAGTATTCATATTTTCAATGAATTTTATTTCCGTTATAAAGAAAATAAAGATAAAAAGAGAGCAATTATTGATACGATGAATGCAGTGGGTAGACCTGTCCGTTACACGGCATTAGCAACTGCTGCCGGGTTTGCCGTACTATTATTTATGAATATCATTCCAGTAAAAGTTTTTGGCGGACTTATAGCTTTTGGTGCGGTAATACTGCGAATTTTAAGTTTTAGCTTTATTCCGGCAATGTTTACTTTTGTAAAAGAAGAGAACATAGCAAAAATTGCTGCTTCTGAAGATATTGAATCAGGATGGTCATCAAAATTCTTAAAAAAGCTTGCCGGTTTTGGAATATATAAAACTAAAACTACAGTTATAGTGGGACTTGTTTTATTTATTATATCGCTTATCGGTATATCAAAAATTGTTGTGAACAATAATATGGTGGAGTGGTTTAAGAAAAACAGCGAGGTCCGTTCTGCTGATACTGTGATGAATCAATCGCTCGGCGGTACATCTTTAGGTTATGTGGTAGGAATTGCGAATGAAGATGAATACATTAAAACCCCTGAAGCGATGCGTTATATTGAAGGGCTTCAAAGACATCTTGAAAAACTTCCTATTGTTGGTAAAACAACATCAGTTGTAGATTATGTTAAAAGGATGAATCGTGTTCTTCACAATAATGACCCGAAATATGATTCTGTTCCAGAAACAAAAGAGATAATAGGACAGTATTTATTTTTATTTAGTATGTCGGCAAAATCATCTGATCTGGACAATGTTGTAGATTTTTCATTTAGAAAGGCAAATATCTGGGTACAACTCAAGACATGGAATGCCAGAACAATGGAAGACGTAATTAAGGCAGTAGATGAATATAAAAAGACGAATCCCACACCAATGGAATTTAAACCTTCTGGTCCCGCATATTTCAACTTTATATGGAACAATGAAGTTTTGTGGGATATGGTGAAAGGATTTATCATGGCGTTGATTGTGGTTTTGATAATCCTTTCCTTCAATTTTCGTTCAATAAAATGGGCTATAGTCGGGTACTCGCCTCTTTTATTTACAGTTATCCTCATCTATGGAGTAGTTGGATTTGTTGGAAAAGATTTTGATATGCCGATTTCTGTTTTAAGTTGTCTTTCCCTTGGGATGGCTGTAGATTTTGCAATTCATTTTATAGGGAGATTCAAACAGAGATTAGCAGAAATACGGAACACAGAAGTTAGAACCAAGAAACCGGATGAGATATTGATTGATTCGTTATTATGGACTGCAAAAAGACCAGGAAAAGGTATAATGCGTAATGCAGTACTTTTTGGTGCATCCTTTTCAGTTATGATTTTCGCACCGCTAACGCCTTATATCACAGTAGGAGCATTTATTGTAAGTATGATGATGCTCAGTGCTCTGATGACAATAATCTATGTACCGGCTTTGATAATGCTTTTAAGGAGCTGGTTATTTAAAGATGGTGTAAAATAATGGAAAGATATCTTATAGAGTTTTCAAGGAGGTTTAACATGTTACGGTATTTAATAGTTTTACTTGCAATGCTTTTGCCTTTAAAGGTTTTTGCGATTACAGCCCCAGGTGTTATTAAAAAATCGCAGGCAGTACTTCTCTATTCGGGGAAAGATTTTAAAGCCCGTGTTTCAATGAAGATTATAATTAAAAGCGGGCAGGAAAGAATCAGGGAACTTACTATGCTCAGGAAAAATTACGGTGACGTAAGCGGTGACCAAAAATATTTTATGTATTTTTTCCAGCCCGCAGATGTGAGAAATATGACATTTATGGTTTATAAATATCCTACTAAGGATGATGATAGATGGATGTTTATACCTGCAATTAATATGACGAGAAGAATAGCAGCCCAGGATAACCGTTCAAGTTTTGTCGGCTCGGATTTTACTTATGAGGATATATCAGGAAGAGATATTGAAAATGATGATCATTCTATTATAAAAGAAGAAAATAATTGTTATGTGATAAAAAGTGCTCCAAAAACAGGCGATATGGAATATAGCTATAAACTATCATGGATTGATAAGACAAATTTTCTTCCAATTAAAGAAGAATATTATGACAAAAAAAATGAGTTATATAAAGTTTTTACTGCTGAGGAGATAAAAGATATAAAAGGATTTCCTACTATTGTAAAAAGGACAATGACAAATCTCCATACTGGAAGCAGAACAGAAGTTGCATTTACAAAAGTAGATTACAATATCGGCATAGAGGACAGCTTGTTTTCAGAACGATTTCTGAAACAGCCTCCAAAAAAATGGATAGAATAAATATCGTGGCTTTTTTTATATTCATTCTGGCTTCCATATTCTGCTTTTTATTGCATTCATACGCAGCAGATATTTCTATTCACGGATTCTCACAGGGGAATTATTCTTTTAGCATAAGCGAAAATCCTAGTGGGAAGGATTTTAAGTGGGCGGAGGAAAGAGTTCAATTAAAATTTGATGCATCCAGAGATCCTTTCAGAATATTTATAAAAACCGATGGTTCTTTTGAGCATATAGAAGATAAAGAAGACGCAGAGTTAAGAGAAGGTTATGTAGATTATACAGCGAGTAAATGGGATTTAAGATTAGGAAGACAAATAATCACATGGGGGCTCGGTGACCTTCTTTTTATCAATGATGTTTTCCCTAAGGACTATGAAGCATTTTTTTCCGGAAGACCAATGGAGTATCTTAAAATAGGCGTTGATAGCGCAAAACTTGGTATGTACCCTAACTTTGCATCTTTTGAACTTGTTGTAATACCTAATTTTAAACCAAATAATTATCCTTCTTCAGAAAGATTCTGGATGTATGATCCTATGCCAGGAATCACAAACCGTGAAACGAAGGAGCCGGATACAAAACTTAATAATACCGAAATAGCAGTCAGGGCATACCGTGACATAAAAGGGTTTGATGCTTCTATTTATTTTTATCACGGTTTTATGAGACAACCATCAATGTTACCAGATAATATGATGACCCCATCAAAACTGACACTATTTTATCCGGAACTTTCTGTTTATGGTACAAGTTTTCAAGGGAGAGCATTTGAAGGTATATTAAGTCTTGAAGCAGGATATTATGACTCAAGACAGGATAATGCCGGTAAAGACCCTATGATTCCAAATTCTCAAACTAAATTTTTAATCGGTTATCAGAAACAACTATGGGAAGATCTTACAATAGGGCTGCAATACTATGGTGAATATATGCACGATTATTCAGAGTATGAAAAAAATCTGCCACAAGGTTTTCCTAAAGAAAATAAACTTCACGATTTTTCAACTATAAGAATTACTAGATTATTGAAGAATCAGACTTTGAAACTATCCATAATTTCCTTTTATAGTATATCTGATAAAGATTATATGATAAACCCTGAAATAAAATATAACTTTACCGATCAAGTTTGGGGAGCAATAGGTGAAAATATTTTTGGAGGCGATAAGAACTGGAGCCAATTTGGACAGTTAGATAAAAATGATAATGTTTACTTGCAATTAAGATATGAATTTTGATTAAAGGAGAATGATTATGGGTAAAACAATACTTATATTAGGCGGGGGTTGGGGTGGATTATTTGTGGCTCACCGTTTACGCGGATATGTTGGTCAGGAACATCGGATAGTTATAATTGAGAAGAATGACAAATTTTCTCTGGGTCCGTCAAACCTATGGGTTATGACCGGGGACCGGCAATACCCCGGGGATGTAGAACGCTCTATGTCAAAATTGTTGCGTAAAGATATAGAATTGTTGCATGCAGAAGTGACTGGTATAGAAACGGAGACCAAGAAAGTACATACTTCGGTTGGAACGTTTACTGGAGATTATCTTGTCATTGCTCTGGGTTCTGAACTATATCCTGAAGCTCTTCCTGGTTTTGTTGAAAATGCATATAATCTCTATGATTTATCCAGCGTTGCACGACTTCATGAAGTTCTACAGCAGTTCACCGGAGGCAAAATTATTGTTTTCTGTTCAGCTACGCCGTTTCGCTGTCCGCCTGCTCCATATGAAGCCGCTCTGCTGATAGAATCATTGTTTCGCAATCGTGGTCTCAAAGACAAAATCGAAGTCCATATCTATACTCCTGAAAAACAACCTATGCCGGTGGGAGGATTAAAAATCGGAGCAATGCTGAGACAGATGATTGAAAATCGCGGTATTAAATATCATCCTGAGCATAAAGTTCTTCGTATTGACGGAGCATTGCGGAAGATGTTTTTCCAGGACGGGATTGATGCAAAGTATGACCTGCTGATAGGTATACCGCCGCATCGTGCTCCCCGGGTTGTTGTTGAAGCCGGACTTACGGATTCTACGGGTTATATACCAACCCATCCTCAAACTATGCGTGTACTTTCCGATGTTGAAACCCTTGAAACAAAACTTCCCGGTATATATGTGCTTGGCGATGTTGCTGCCATAACTCTTCTCAATTCCATGCTGTTACCAAAAGCCGGAGTTTTTGCTGAGGAACAGGCTTCTGTAATAGCCAATAGTATTGCTGCGTCAATACACGAGGAAGAATCAAATAAGGTTTTTGATGGTAAAGGAATTTGCTATATAGAAACCGGCGATGGCATGGCATCAACCGGTTCAGGAGAATTTTATGCTTATCCGGAACCGAGAATTCTGATTGAGTCACCATCCAAAGAAGGGCATAAAGCAAAGGAGGAGTTAGAAAAACTATTGACAACATGGTTTGCCTAACACATCTAAATATGAAAAGAATATATCTGGATTATAATGCCACGACTCCGGTACATCCGGCAGTTGCAGGAGAAATGAAAAAATACATATATGAATATTTTGGTAACCCTTCAAGCGGTCATTGGTACGGCAGAAAAGCCCATGAGGGAGTTGAAAAAGCAAGATGACGGGTTTCTGTTTTACTTGGATGCAATCCCGAAGAAATTGTTTTTACAAGCAGCGGTACCGAATCAAATAATTATGTAATCCGTGGTGTTGCGGAAACGTTCAAAAATAAAGGAAATCACATTATCACAAGTGTGATAGAACATCCGGCGGTAATAAAACCTTGTCAATATCTGGAAAAGAAAGGATATAAAATAACATATCTGCCGGTAGACCGATATGGAATGGTTAATCCTGATGATCTAAAAAAAGCAATTAGAACTTCAACAATTCTTATTACCATAATGCATGCAAATAACGAGACCGGAACGATTCAACCGATAAAAGAGATTTCCCGTATCGCACGAAGCAAAAAAATTCTGGTTCATACAGATGCCGCCCAAAGCGTAGGAAAGATACCCGCGAAAGTAAATGAATTAGGAGTTGACTTTTTTACTGTTGCGGGACATAAACTATATGCTCCGAAAGGAGTGGGGGTGTTGTACATAAGACGAGGTATCCAGATTCAACCCTTGATACTCGGTGCCGGTCACGAAAGCGGAAGAAGGGCGGGAACTGAAAATGTCATTGAAATTGCGGGACTGGGAAAAGCATGCGAATTATCGGCATATAAAATGTCAGTCAATTCAAAAAAAATACAGTTATTAAGGAATAAACTTTATAACGATCTAAAAATGAACGGTATCAAAATGAAACTTAATGGACATCAGGAAAAAAGACTACCGAATACTTTGAATGTGAGTTTTGTCGGTATAAAAAACCATATACTTCTTGAAAAAATGCCAGAGGTAGCCGTCTCCACCGGTTCTGCATGCCACTCAAATTCAAAAATTCCTTCAAACATACTTACAGCAATGGGTGTGACTGATAAAGATGCATTTTCCGCTGTCAAGTTCAGTCTCGGATTATTTACAACTAAAGAAGAAATAAACTATACGGTAAAAAAGATAATCAAAGTTATTAAGGGAATAAGGAACAGCGGGAAGAATAAAATTGTTTGACAAACTGCTTTCTAATCGAGTAAAAAGTTCTGATGAGATACATTAATTGATCGCTGTCAGGATGTGTAATCATGATGGGAACATGTTGGTTAAAGTAGTCCAGTTTGTCAAGACCAATTTTAAGTTTAGTTAAGGTGAATAAAGTTATCCCCAAAACAACCCGTGATTTTTTGAAAATTATTAAAACCTACAAAATATACCTGTACCGATGTTTTATAACTCAGCGACTGATGAAACCGTTCACTGTTGTAAAACTCGAAATACTTTTCTAATCCGTTGCGTGCTTCCGTCATCGTCTGATAACCGTTCAAATATATATTTTCGTATTTTACCGACCGCCGATAGAAAAAAGAATAGGCAAGATGGTCGATTTCACAATGCCTGCCCACCGAAGCTTTGCGTAGGCGGGGAAGATATATCCTTTTGTTTAAGAGCAAAAGAAAAAGGATTCAAGATATACATTGACCCATTAATAAAGGTAGGTCATGAAAAGAAAATAGTATTCTGAAAATTTTATTATTTAAACAACAAAAAAAGTGTCCTGTTAATAACAACGGACACTTTTTTGTTTTCCCCGTATGAAAATGTTGTAAATGTTGTTTTTTTGAAATAGTCTACTTAAGGAGTTGTACGTATCTACATTTTCTAACGGGGTAAATCCAGTACAAGACTGTTTATAAAGTTAGATAAATGGGTTGTTGTTCCCATTTGTCCTTCGCAATGAGTTGTTTTTTCACTAATTTTAAAATCAATATAGGATACCGGGTTTGTACACATTCTTGATTTCACTCAAAATTTAAGTATAATTACATTATAACGATAACTATAATTTGCAAGGTTAAATTAAAAATAGTCAAACAACAATAAATAGTTTGGAGAAGTTTTATGAGAATAATAAAAGAAGGTATATATAATGGCAGAAAAGTGATAGTTGGCAAAGGAACTCATGAAGAGGTAGATTCTTTAAACAAAGTAAAAGATTTTGAGACTGCCCTGGACGTATTAGCAAAAATAAGAAAAACAAGACGAGTTTTTTTTGGACAGGATAACGAGTCCAATAGTGTTAATAGAAAAATGATTGGTAAAAGAAAATGGGAAAAATAAAGTATGGAAAAAGAAAAACAAGTAGAAAATGATTATAGAGATTTTGTAGAATTATTAAATAAAAATGATGTCAAATATCTTGTTTTAGGCGCATATTCTGTCATATATTATACAAATATGCCGAGAGAAACAGGAGATATAGATTTTTGGATTGAGAAAACAGAAGACAATGCCGAGAAAGTTGTAAAAGCGATAAAAGAATTTAATGGGCTTGAAATAGAAAAAAAGGATCTTTTGGAAGACAAAGTGATAGTATTTATTGGCGAAAAACCAAATAGAATAGATATCTTTAATGAGCAAGCGGATCTGTCGTTTGATGAGGCTTATCAAAGAAAAAAGGTTGGAACATTTAAAGGTATAACAACTTATTTTATTTCAGAAGAAGATTTATATAAATTAAAAAAACATTTTCACAGGGAACAGGATATTAAAGACATTAAAAGACTAAAAAAAAATAATAATGTTTAAAAGGGGTGCGGCGCCAAAATGTTTAGTAAATTTGTTGCCGGAATTTTAATTTGTTACACATCAAGCAAGCATGGAAGTTTTTAATAATCACATGATTTTTATTCTATTAATTAAGACATAAATTGGAGGGGTAAATGTACAAAGTCCTGGTAAGTGATCCGTTGGCAAAAGAAGGGGTAGAAGTTCTTGAGAAAAATAAGGATTTTTCAGTGACTGTTAAGACAGGTATGAAACCGGAAGAATTAAAAAATATAATTTCCGAATTTGACGGTCTTCTTGTCAGAAGCGAAACAAAAGTTACAAAAGAAATACTGGATATCGCGAAAAATTTAAAGATAATAGGTAGAGCAGGTACAGGGGTTGATAATATAGATACTAAAGAAGCATCAAAAAAAGGAATAGTTGTAATGAATGTTCCGGGCGGTAATACAATTTCTGCTGCCGAACATACGGTTAGTATGCTTCTATCATTATCAAGAAACATTCCACAGGCAAACGCTTCTCTGAAAAAGAAAGAATGGAAAAAGAAAGATTTTGTGGGTGTTGAGGTTTTGGGAAAAATTATTGGAATAATTGGTTTGGGTAAAATAGGCCTGGAAGTTGCAAAGCGTCTTTTAGCTTTTGGTATGAAGGTTTTTGTTTATGATCCTTTTGTTTCAAAAGAACGTGCTTTACAATTGGGTGTAGAAACAACAACTCTTGACGAACTATTTAAAAATTCGGATTACATAACCATTCATACCCCAAAAACAGAATCAACAAAGAATTTAATAAACAGCGAAACGATCAAAAAGATGAAAGATGGTGTCAGGATAGTAAACTGTGCCCGCGGCGGTTTGATTGACGAGCAGGCACTTGCAGAAGCATTGAAGAGCGGAAAGGTTAAAGGTGCGGCACTTGATGTTTTTGAAAAAGAACCTTTAACTGAATCACCGTTCTTTGAAATGAATAACGTAATAATGACACCTCATTTGGGTGCATCTACGGAAGAGGCACAAACCAATGTATCTGTTGAAATAGCTAAACAACTTGAGGAATATTTCATAAACGGTACTATAAGAAATGCAGTTAATTTTCCGTATATTCCATCAGAAGTATTTCAGAAAATGCAGCCGTATATAGCGCTTTCCGAGAAACTGGGTTCATTTGCATCACAGCTGATGGATGGACGGATTCTTTCTATTGGTATGGCATATTCTGGCGAAGTGACAAAATATGATTTGTCACCAATAACTATTGCTGCAGTAAAAGGTATGCTTGAACCTGTGAGTGAAGAAGGAACATTAAACTTCATAAATGCCTCATTTATAGCACAAGACAAGGGAATCAAAGTATCCGAATCAAGAATGCCGGATATGACAGATTATTCAAATATTATTTCCGTCAAATTAAAAACTGAAAATGGTGAAAGCATAGTTGCCGGAACTGTTTTCGGAAAAAAATACATAAGAATAGTAAAGATCAATGATTACTATGTCGATGTAGAACTTACGGAAAATATTTTAGCATTTTCAAACGCTGATAAACCCGGTGTTGTAGGGAAAATAGGTACAATTTTAGGTAAAAATTCCATAAATATTGCAGCGATGGAAGTAGGGAGAAAAACTGTCGGCGGTGATGCTATTACCATAGTTAATGTAGATATGCCGATACCGGAAAAAGTACTGGCTGAAATTAAAAGCCAACCGGAAATAAAAAACGTTAAAATGATTAAATTATAATTGTTAGAAAATCTAACAATTATCGATTACACAGATTTTTTAAACCGATTACACCGATTAGAACCAAAACCTTAAAATAATCTGCCCGTCCTCCGCAGTAGCACTGCTACTGCTACGGAGGATGGATGTAATCTGAAGTTTAATCTGTGTAATCGTTTTTTAAAAATTATGAAGAAAAATCTTGCACAGAAAATAATTGAAAAGCACCTTCTTGAGGGTGAAATTAAGGTCGGTAATGAAATCGGAATAAAAATCGACCAGACATTAACCCAGGATGCCACCGGCACACTTGCGTATCTTGAATTTGAAGCAATGAATGTTCAAAAGATAAAGACAAAGCTTTCCGTTTCATATGTCGACCATAATTCACTGCAATTGGGATATGAGAATTCCGATGATCATAAATTTTTACAATCCATAGCGGAAAAATACGGACTTTATTTTTCGCCAAACGGAAACGGTGTTTGTCATCAAGTCCAATTGGAAAGATTTGATGTTCCCGGTGAAACTCTTGTAGGTTCGGATTCGCATACACCTACAGCGGGCGCACTTGGAATGATTGCAATAGGTGTCGGAGGGTTGGATGTAGCGTATGCGCTTTCAACAGGCAAATATTATTTTAAGATGCCAAAGATTGTTAATATTAAACTATCTGGCAGGTTTAAAGGCTGGGTTTCTGCGAAAGATATTATTTTAGAACTTTTGAAACGTTTAACCGTTAAGGGCGGTGTAGGAAAAATTTTTGAGTATAGCGGTGACGGTTTAAAGAATCTTTCGGTTTATGAACGTGCAACTATTACAAATATGGGGGCAGAACTTGGATTAACAACTTCAATTTTTCCTTCTGATAAGCAAACAAAAGCATTTTTAAAATTGGAAAATAGAGAAAATGACTGGAAAGAAATGATGGCAGATGAAGATGCGGAATATGATGAAAAAATTGAGTTGGATTTAGAAGAAATTGTTCCGATGATTGCTTGCCCGCATTCTCCGGATAATGTAAAAACTGTTAAAGAAATTGAAGGTATAAAATTAGATCAGGTAATTATCGGGTCTTGTACTAATTCCTCACTTTCTGATTTATTGCTTGTTGCAAAGATTTTAAAGGGTAAAAAAGTTAAAACATCAACAATAATTTCTCCGGGTTCAAAACAAGTATTAATTAATTTAATTAAATCGGGTGCTTTATCTGATTTAGTTTCAAGCGGAGTCAGGGTTCTTGAACCTGCTTGCGGGCCTTGCATAGGAATGGGATGTGCTCCGAATTCTCAAGGTGTATCTTTAAGAACTTTCAACAGAAATTTTGAAGGCAGGAGCGGTACCGATGATGCGGAAATTTACATTGCAAGTCCTATAGTTGCCGCTTTTTCCGCATTGGAAGGAAATATTACCGAACCATACGGTAAAAAACTGAATATAAAGTCGATAAAAAATATTGTTTTAGCTGATGATTTGATAGTTTCGCCTAAAAAAGAAAATAAAGATATAACTATTTACAGGGGAAAAAATATAAAACCGATTCAAAAATATTCAGAATTGGAAAATATCATAACGGGCAAGGTAATTATTAAACTGAAAGATAATATCACAACGGATGACATAATACCAGCAGGTTCGAAGATTTTGCCCTTAAGATCAAATATTCCTGCGATTTCTGAATTTGTATTTTCAAAGATAGATTCGAAATTTGTTGAAAGAGCAAAGAATAATTCGGGCGGGTTTATAATTGGCGGTGAGAACTACGGGCAGGGTTCTTCAAGGGAGCATGCTGCATTGTGTCCGAGATACCTTGGGATAAAAGTGATTATTACCAAGTCATTTGCAAGAATTCATAAATCAAATTTAATAAACTTTGGGATTATGCCTTTGATATTTGAAAATGTATTGGATTATGATAAAATTGATATGAATGACAGGCTTGAAATAGAAAATGCAAGAAGTATAATTTCTAAAAATAAACTTACCGTTAGAAATATTGCAAAAAACTTTTCATTTAACGTAATCCACGATTTAACTAAAAGGCAGTTAGAAATTCTATTGGCTGGCGGGTTGTTGAACTACCGCTGATTTTAATAGTAATTTTTTTCTTTTTAACCTTCTTAAATACCTCTGCCTGATCTGGTGTCTTCTTGTCTGACTTTTCCTTCTGCTCATAATTACTCCTCCTTAAATGCAAAAACTGTGAATATATAGATGTCACAATCACCTTTTTTCCAGGCATCTCTTTCTAAACCGGCTTTTTGCCAGCACAATTCAGATAAAAACGCATCTTTCTTCGAAAGTTCTTCGTGTTCCCAAACCTGAGGTAGAAAGAGTCCGGAACGGGAACCTTTGCGAACCACTACTCCGTGTTTACCTTCGATAATTTCATTTGCCGACGATACTTTTTTTAACGGCGATAAAACCGAAATTTCAATATTTAAATCTTTTAACTCATCTTTGGATACCGGCGGAAATCTATGGTCTTCAAACGCAGCAGCAATAGCAAGCTGGGATACCGCTTCATATATTGGCGTTCTGGCTTCTGTTGTACCGATAGAACCTCTTAGATTATGATTTTTTTCAAGTGTAACAAATACCGCACCGTTATTTGTTAATTCAGGATTATTAGTTGAAAATTCCGTAATTTTACCCGTATTTAAATATTTATCAATAGATTCTCTTGCTATTTTTAAAAGTTCTTTTTGAGATTCTTTAGTCAAAGAAAATTCTTTTTCATTTTTAATTTCGGTGCTATTGCTTTCGTTACCGGTTACTTTTACTAATGCTACTGCCCCGTAACCGACAACCCTGTTCGCATCGCCATATTTTGATTCTGCAGAATTTGAATAATTTAATATTATTGCTTTGTTTGCACCTAAAAGTTTAGAAGCTTCCATTACAGTCAATACAGCCGGAAGTCCGCATAATGTACAATGGAGTTCCGTGATGCCTTTTGACATCAATTTTTCATCTGTTTTTATCAGTTCGGCAGAATTAAATTTTGCTATAGCATCAAGAATATTTTTATCTACCATCTCCGCATCTTTCTTTGTTGGATAGTGTGTCATATCAGTTGATGCTACCAGCAAAACCTTTTTTTTGGAAGCAATTATAACATTTGCAATAACTTGCGATACTTCTTTGTAGTATTGTGTATCATTTATAAGAATAGCTACAATTTTAAAATCTCCGCTTACAGTTCTTTGTAAAAAGGGAAGTTGAACTTCTAATGAATGTTCTGGCATATGTGTTTCACTGTTTGATTGAATTATTTTTGAGGATAATAATTTTTCTATAATTTCCTTATCAATATTAATATCTCCGAGAGGGGTAGAAAACTTCCCAGCTGTCCATAAAGCCGCACCTTTTATGGGAAAATTATGACTTGAACCAATTAAAAAAATGGTATCGAATTTTTTACCTTCAATTTGTTTATAAGTCCATGAAGCAGTTTGACCCGAAAATACATAACCGGCATGCGGGGAAATAAGTCCTATGATTTTGCTTTCAATATTTTTATTTTTTGCATTTGATAAAAAACCATCAACCATTTTAGTAAGTTCTGATTTGTCTGCAGGATAAAACTGTCCTGCAACCGCGGGTTTCCTGATCATTTTATCCTCCTCTGTAAAACAGTTAAACTGAAAAAAGCAAAAAAACAAAAATAGCAAGATTAAAACTTTTTTCATCCATTTATGATTTTAGTACTTTTTTACTATTATGTCAATGATTTTTTAGTTTTAAGACGAAGGCTACAGAATGACGAATATAGAATTACAATCTTTCTACCCTTCTACCTTGCTACCTTTTACCTTATCACGACATTACCCAAAATTTAAAGATCTATCATAAAGATAAAATTTATTAAGTTGGGAACTGATAAATAAGAGAGAAAC
>MGVS01000064.1:13039-25825 GCA_001800605.1 Elusimicrobia bacterium RIFOXYD2_FULL_34_15 | reverse complement strand
ATCTCATATCTCGCATGGCTCGTCTTTCGTATCCCCATGCCATTATTATACCACTTTTTTCCTCAAAATTGCTTTGCCTCTCTGACCCCCCGATGCCAAGCATCGGGGCTTGGCGCGTTTTCAGTCAAGTGAAAATATGGGGTTATATTTTTACAAAACGATAAATTATTTATTTTAGTTTCCAACATTTCAACCATTTAAACACCGTCTCCCTAATCCTATTGACGGTTCCGGGTTCTTGCTCTCTGTACTGCGATTTTCCAGGATTTATATAATGCATCAGATTCTGTTTTGCTCATTTTTGGCAAAAACACTTTATCCTTTTGCCAATGCCTTGATATATCTTTGCCTGATTTCCAGTATCCTGTCGCAAGGCCTGCAAGATATGCCGCACCCAACGACGTACATTCAATTATTCTCGGGCGAATCACAGGAATTCCAATTATATCTGACTGAAATTGGCATAAAAAATTGTTTGCAGCCGCCCCGCCGTCCACTTTCAGATTTTTTATTTTAAGTTTTGAGTCCTTTGCCATTGCATGAAACACGTCTTTCGTCTGATACGCTATAGATTCAAGTGCTGCGCGGACTAAATGCGCAGAGGTTGCCCCTCTTGTTAAACCTGATATGCATCCCCTTGCGTTCTGATCCCAATACGGCGCACCAAGCCCCACAAAAGCCGGGACGAAATATACTCCGGCATTATTTTTTATAGACAACGCTATTTTTTCGGTATCCCCGGCAGATTTTATCAGCTTTAATCCGTCTCTTAACCATTGAACAACGGCACCGGCAATAAAAATCGCGCCTTCAAGGACGTAAACCGGGTCCCCTTTCTCATCGCACCCGATAGTTGTTATCAATCCGTACTTTGACCTAATTCGTTTTCTTCCCGTGTTAAGCAGTAAAAAGCTTCCGGTACCGTAGGTGTTTTTTATCGTGCCCGGTTTGAAACACGCCTGCCCAAAAAGAGCAGCCTGCTGGTCACCGGCAATACCGCTTATCGGTACAGCTTCCGGGAGCATACCGATCGCGGCTGTTTTTCCGAAGAAACCTGAGGATTTTCTTACTTCAGGCAACATTGCTTTAGGGATTTTAAAGATTTTAAGGAGATTATTATCCCATTCTTTTTTATCTATATTAAATAACATTGTGCGCGATGCATTGGTATAATCGGTAGCGTGCGTTTGTCCATTTGTAAGTTTCCAAAGTAACCAGGTGTCGGTTGTCCCGAAACAAAGCCGGCCTTTTCTTGCCTTTTCCTTAGCACCCGGAACATGATTTAAAATCCATTCTATTTTTGTTGCAGAAAAATACGCATCAACGGGAAGCCCCGTCTTTTTGCGTATCATATCCACAAAACCTTTTTTTCCGGACAAAGCTTCGCATCGTAAAGATGTTCGCCTGCACTGCCAGACGATCGCGTTATAAACGGGTTTACCGGTAATTCTGTCCCAGATAACGGTTGTCTCGCGCTGATTGGTTATTCCTATTGTTTCAATCGAATTTTTGGGAATTTTGGCAAGGACTTTTTGGATGGAATTATTTACACTGTTCCAAATCTCTTCCGGGTTATGCTCTACCCACCCGGGATTCGGAAAATATTGAGGAAACTCTTCGTAACCGGAAACAATAACAGAACCTTTTTTATTATAAACTACGGCACGGGTGCCTGTTGTGCCCTGATCAATCGCTAAAATATATTTCATCTGAAAAACTTAATACCTCTCGCGTCAAAAATTGGAAAATCTTGTTATGGAATGTGTGCTAATTCTTTTAATGCTTCCGTACATAATAAATAAATCCGTATTTCATTTATTATCTCTTTTTCAAGATTGACGGGCACAATCAATTCCCGTTTTTTCCTGATTCCTCTTTTAATTGTTTTATTATTTCCTGTGTGTCTTTAATATTTTTTTCATCATTTAATTTATTATAAGTATCGAGTGCTCTATTTGCAAAATAAAGGGCAATTTTATAATCACTTTGTTCTCCGTAAAGAACAGCTATATTGTATAAAACCATCGCCTTTAAATTTTCATCTTTAATTTTTTTGCCGGTTTCTATTGTTTCCAAACTTCTGTTATATAAACTAATGGCTTCTTTATATTTTTCTATATTCCTGTAGATATCAGCTACATTGGCGTAATAAATACTTTTTCTTTGTAAATCACCGGCAATTTTTTCAATTACTTTTAAAGCTTCTGTACAATAGTCCAATACACTTTTATAATCTTTTTGCGTTGCAAAAATATTAGCAATATTTATACATAATTCCGCTATTAACTTTTCATCGGTAATCCTACGGGCTATTTTTAAACTTTTATTAAAATAAACTATTGCCGGCCCATATTCGGTTTTATTTTTATAAATGCATCCGATATTAAAATAAGTTGCAGCAATATCCGATTCATTTTTATTTTTTTCATATAACTTTAAACTTTTTTCCAGATTTTCAAGAGCCCTAGAAATTTCGCCTTTTTGGCTGAGCAAAATACCGATATTATTATAATAACTTGCAGACAATTGGTCATCACCTGTTTCCATGACTATTTTTAAACCATTATTATAATATTCCATCGCATTTGTATAATCGCCGTTTTCTGCATAAATATTTCCGATGCTGTTTAGAATAATAGATTTTATTGTTTCATTCTTATCATCTTTTTCACTTTCTTTTAATGCTTTGTTATAACATTCGAGTGATGCATCGTATTCGTTCTTTTCGTAAGAATCTTCGCCTTTTGCATACCACTCATAAACAATAATATTTTTAGTAACCGGTTTAATAATTTTTATTTTCTCTTGTTCCGATATAGGTGCATTGATTGTCTGAATTATTTTAAAAACCAATGCATTCTGAATATCAAATAAATCGGTAAATTTTCCTTTTACTTCAACCGGATTTATTTCTTTTGAAGTCTCGATATCAAAAATCTTTGCAGTAACCTTTAATTCACCTCCTGATTTTTGATAATCACCTGTGATTATATACTCTACGTCAAGAAATTTGCCTATTTCAACTATTGTATTTTGATCTATAGCTCCGGACATCTGAAGTTTTTGCTCTTTAATAATTTTATTAAGCTGACTCTTTTCGGCAATTTTTAGCGATTTAATATATGCTAATTTTGAAGCAACTGTTTCGGCAAAACCAACACCTATCCAGTCAAATTCTTTATCTTTATCCAAATTTTCAAATGCGGTAATACCGATACTTTTTTGCGTCTGTGCACTAAAAAGTTGGATCGATAAAAACTGAAAAACAATAAAACAAATAATAATATTTTTATTTTTTATCATATATTTTTCTAAATTCTTCTAATCTTTTGTTAGATTTGTCCAGCATATAATATTTTTTATTTTCGAATATTTTAACTGCATTTTCCATGTATTTAATTGCTTTTCGAAAATCTCTTTTCCCTTCATAAATCAATGCGATATTATACATGACAGTACCTTCGCCGACTTCGTCCTTAAGTTCGTGTTTTATATCTAATGACTTATTATAGTATTCCAGAGCTTCATCATATTTTGAATTAGAAAAATAAACAAGTCCGATATTGTTATAAATTCTTGCAGTGTTAAGTTCATTGCCGAGTTGTTCGGCAATTTTAAGTGCTTCTTCATAATTTTTTATTGCTTCATCATAATTCAGCATCGAATAATTGACAGCACCTATATTGATATAATTATCATTTATTTTTGGTTTAATATCCAGCTTTTCATTTATCTCAAGCGCCTTTTTAAAATATTCAAGTGCACTTTTGTTATTACCTTTGGAATAATAAATATTTCCAAATAGATTATACGATTCGGCAATTTTCAGTTGATCATTATTTTTTTCACTTATTGCAAATGCTTCATAAGCATATTCAAATGCTTTATCATAATTACCCATTGAATCATATACTGAACCGATATTATTATAATTCGAAGCTATATCCCGGTTATTTCCAATATTTTTGTTTTTTTCGAGTGCTTTATTATAATATTCCAATGCTTTTTTGTAATCACTTTTGCTAAAGTAGATAAGCCCGATATTATTAAATACCTGATTAACACCCTGCTGATTTTTCAATTTTGAACTTATTTCGAGTGCTTTATTATAATACTCAAGTGCCCTATTGTAGTTTCCTTGTGCATGATAAATAACTCCGATATTTTGATAAATTCTCCATATATTTAATTTATCATCTTTAATTTCATAAAGAACCATCGCATCTCGATATGATTCGAATGCTTCTTTATGCAGGTTTTTAATTTCCAAGACATTCCCTAATTCAAAAAATGAATCTGCATAGTTTTTATCTACTTTTATTGCTTTTTTGTAGCAACTTATAGCTTCGTTCCATTTATATTTTTCGTATTGATACATTTTTCCTTTTGAAAACCACTCATACGCCAAAATATTCTTTGCAGGCGGTTTAGATATTTCTGCTTTTTCCTCATCCAATACCGGCGCTTCTATAGCATTTGCAATTTCAAATATAAGTTTTTCCTGCAGCCCAAAAATATCTTCCAATTTTCCTTCAACCGTTGCTGATTTTTCAATTTGTGCAGTTGCAACATTAACAATTCTAGCTGCCACATTAAGATTTTCACCTAAAATCTGAAAACTTCCGACAACTACGAATTGTGCTGCAAGCAAATTACCGACTTTAACTGCTGTGTTGTTGTCTACAAGACCGGATAACTGCAGTTTTTGTTCTTTTAAGATATCAAAAAGTTTTGTTCTTTCAACTACGGTAATTGATTTAATATTGATAATCTTTGAAGTAATCGTCTCAGCGAAACCGGTCCCGATCCAGTCATATTCTTTGTTGTTTGTAATGTTTTCAAACATAGCTACGGACATGGCTTTTTGTTTTGGGCCGGCAAATGTTAATTGTACCGGAATAAGGTATAATACAAACAGACAGAATATTTTTTTCATCATTGTTTTTTACCTAATTTTTTTAATTTTAAATTTATATCATCTACATTAGAATTTATTTTATTGATATTTTCTGTTAAGTTTGAAATATTCCTATTTGTAGCAATAATTTTGTCTAATTCATCCGCGGAAATTACGAATATCTCCTTATCTACGGTAATTTTTTTAGTCTCAAAACCCGGAAGAGACTGGTTAATATTCGGTATTGCCGGAGATACGTGAGAATTAACCATATTAGATGTTTTTATCCCGGGTTTTTCCGATACATAAAAAAGACTTTTTACATCTGAAAAAGATTTTTCTATGAATGCCTGCGGAGAATCAATTTTAATTGTATCAGTTTGCGGTTTTACAGATAAATCTTCTCCGGATAATTTTTGAGAGCCCTTTATTTCTTTGTTTTGCATATTTCCTTTTACTTTTACCGAAAATTTTGCTTTTTCAAGATTCACACCGCTTAATCTAAGATTCCATGATGCTTTAGTAATTCCTTTCGGATCTAATTTTGTGACAGTTTTAGTAAGTGAATCTCTCTGAGAATCGTCTAATATCACTCCCGGCGGTAATTCCAAAGTTACCTCTACGGAATCAAGCGGATATTCGCCCGATTTATTTTCGATATCACAACTTACAGTAAAAGGCATATTTTCCCTGACTCTTTCGGGACATCCGAGAGCAACATTAATAGCATCTCCCAATTTGATTGTTGCTTTATATATCCCATAGGTTACAGCATATTTCTGCTCCTGTCCCGGATTAACGATACTCGGATTCCAGTAAATAGCACAGGCACTGTCTTGCCCAGCTAAAAAAGATGTAAATTTTCTTCCTTGTTCAAGATTAATTGACCATTCTGCATTATTTAATCTCTGCCAATTAGAAAATACTATTTCTGACGGTTCAATATAATCCGGTAGTTTTAACATGCACATTGCACTTACCGAAGGTTTAGAAATACTATCAAATACATACCAGTAATCAGGTATCTGGCTTCCAACAAGAGATGTATCGGTTGTAACAAAACCAAACCCCGGAATACTAAAAGGAGCGCCGTCATTATTACCAAGATATGTGTCAAGCAAAACACGCAAGCCTATTTTATGAGGTTTTGAATCTAAATTTCTAACACGGTATTCAATTTTCAAAGTGTCTTCTTTCCCCGTTGTTGAGCCATTAATGATAGAAATTATTTGGTTGATTACCAGCTTCTTTTCCCACATTTTTTGAGACAATATAAAACTCGGTCCACTGGAATCTATCCAATTACCTTGAAAAATATACTTACTGTTATCTATATCAAATGTTGTGTAAGATGTTTGGTTATTTTCATTATGAAAAAGTAATTTTTTATTATCATCATCTTTAATATCCTTATTACCTCCGGTCGTATAAAGCCAATATCTGGATGTAGCTTTATCATAATAGATTTTAACAAATTCATTTGATTTTTCCAGGAATTTTCCGTTTACCGTAAGAATAAGAGAGAGTAAAATATTCTTAATTTTTTTCTTTGAGTTTTTGCTCATATGTTTTTAATCCATCTTCTTTTTTTAATAATTCTTTCTCTTTATTTCTAAGAACAATTTCTTTTTCCTGAAGTTGTTTTTCTTTTTCGTTAAGAAGCAGTTCTTTTTCAATAAATATTTTATTGTCAGGCATTATTTCTGCTTTTTTGATGTTCTTTTCCTCTTGCGTTTGTTTTTCTTTTTGTTCTAATAATTTTACTTTTTGACTCATAACTTGAATTTCATTTTCAAGTTGTTTTACATATTTATCGTTTTTTTGTTCTTTTATTTTTTCGATTACTTTGTGTTGTTCTGATTTATCAATTTTCATTTGGATTTCTACCGGCTGCTCTTTTAACCGATATTTCTCTTTCAATTCATTATCTTTAACAAATACAAAAATAGAAAATGCGCTAATGGATACAAATAGTAAAAATACTATAAAATCAATAAACCCTATTCCTTTTGATTTAAGAAATAGATTTTTCATTTTTGTTCAATCTCCAATAAAAACAAGTATTATATACCTAATATTTCTTCTAAGGGAACTATTTCGTAGCCGTCTTTTTTAATTCCGGCGATTATTTCGGGTAACGCTTCTGCGGTAAGTTTCTTTTCATGCATTAATAGTATCGCACCGGGTCTGATATTTTTTAAATATTTTTTTACCAGCTGGTCTTTTGTATTTTTCTGCCAGTCACAGCCAAAAGTCCAATTTATAATTACATATTTTTTTTCTTTTGCGACTTCTTTAACTACCGGAGATATAAAACCGTTCGGCATTCTAAAAAATACCGGTTTTATATTTATTGTTTCTTTTAATATTTCTTCTGTTCTATCGAGCTCTTCTATCAATATTTTCTTTATTTCTTCAGGTGTTTTTTTCTTTTTCAATTGAAAATAATTCAAATGTGAATAAGTATGGTTGCCTACTTTATGGCCGTATTCTAAATACTTCTTTGCAGATTCCGGATAGCGTATAATATTGGAACCAAGAACAAAAAATGTCGCTTTAATTTTTTCTTTATTAAGTATTTCTAATATTTTATCCAGTGCCTGCGGGTTTGGACCGTCGTCAAAAGTTAATGCAACCCATTTTTTTGTGAAAATACCATCTGAATAAAATGCACCAAATTTCATTTCTTTAGATTTCAAATTAGTAACCAGTAATAAAACGATAACTACTAATATCAGCTTCTTCATTTCTTTATCCTCTCAATAATGAACTATCCAGCAACAGAACTGCCATTCCGCACTTGGAGACTGTATCATAACTACGAAATTGTAGCTGCAGAGCGATAGCTCTGCTAAAACACGGCAAAGCTTACGCTTTGCGGCTACAAAATGGAAAAAATATAATCAGTAATAGTTACTACTTAGCCTACTGAACTAACCCGGCATGACAATCAAGAATTTTATTCGTAACAAGTTGTCAAAAATCCTTTAATTAAACACGATAATGCCGTAATTCTTCCTCGGAAAAACCGAAATAATGTCCAATCTCATGAATCACAGTTTTTACGATTTGAGTTTCTATTTCTTCTTCTTTTTTGAATACCTGTTCAAAACTTTCCTTGTATAATTCAATCCTGGTCGGTTCACTCTGAATATTGAAAATAGAACGTTTGTTATGAGGAACTCCGATAAATACACCAAACACTATGCTATTTTTAAATTTATCGTGAATTGCATCAGGTGTTTTTTCTCTTGCAAGCAGTTTTATATTTTCTTTTTCTAAAATTTTTTTAAATTTTTTAGGGATTCTTTCAATGGCATCTTCTATTAAACTTTCAAAAATAACCATATCCATAAAAGTATTAACTACCTAATTATTATCTTTTTTTGAAGAATTGTGCCTGCTTCTTTCGCTTGCAGAAAGAACCAATTTTCTAAGCCTGATGGATTTTGGGGTTACTTCTATCATTTCGTCATCTTTAATAAAAGTAATAGCCCGCTCAAGAGTCATCGGCTGGATCGGAGTAAGAACTATATTCTCATCATTTCCTGCCGATCTCATATTAGAAAGTTTTTTTTCTTTACACGGATTGACATTTAAATCGTTGTCACGGTTATTGTCGCCGATTATCATGCCTTCGTATACCGGTTCGTTAGGAGAAACAAAAAGTACCCCGCGCGGTTCAAGATTATAAATTGCATACGGAACGGCTTTGCCTGCACGGTCCGAAACCAAAGAACCGGTTGTTCTCAATGAAAAATCGCCCCTGTATTCCTCATAATCCTGAACATAAGAGTTCATTAATCCGGTTCCTCTTGTGTCTGTAAGAAACTCGCTTCTGTATCCTATTAATGCACGTGTCGGAACTGTAAACTCTAACCGTACCCTGCCGGTACCGTGATTTACCATATTTGTCATCTTGCCTTTTCTGCTTGAAATTTTTTCTGTAATTATTCCGATATTGGACTCGTCACAGTCAATAAAAAGATGTTCTATCGGCTCCAGAGTTTTTCCGTCTTTCTTTTTGAATATAACCTGCGGCCTGCCGACGCTTAACTCAAATCCTTCGCGTCTCATCATTTCAATCAGTATTTCCATCTGGAATTCACCTCGTCCTTTAACTATATATCTATCGGAACCGGGGATTTCATCAACTTGTATTGCAACATTCTGCAATGTCTCTTTTCTAAGCCGTTCTATTATCCTTCTTGATTGAACTATATCTCCTTCTTGGCCTGATAGCGGAGATGAATTAATGGTAAACATCATTGAAATTGTCGGTTCGTCTACCTTTATTCTTTTTAATGCTTTTGGATTTTCTTTATTGCAAATTGTATCGCCGATTGAAACATCTTCTATACCTGCAAGTATTACAATGTCACCGGGACTAGCAGACGCAACTTCTTTAATTCCAATTCCATCATATACCTGAAGTTTTGTTGTTTTTAACGGTATCTTATCACCGTTTTCTTTGACACATATAAGATTATCATTCTTACTAACATGTCCGTTAAACACTCTTCCGATTGCAAGCCTTCCGACATAATCGGAATAATCCAAATCGCAAACAAGCATTTGAAAAGGTTCTTCAGGATCGTAAGAAGGTGCCGGTATCTCTGATAGTATAGTGTCAAATAAAATACTTAAATCCTTTCCTTTTTCATCGAGCGTTTTTTGTGCTATGCCTTCCCTGCCTATTGAATAAATTATAGGAAATTCTATATGATGATCTTTTGCATCAAGATCCATAAAAAGTTCATAGACATCGTCAAGTACTTCTTTCGGCCTGGCATCTTTTCTGTCAATTTTATTTATTAAAACAATTATTTTCAGGTTGGATTCCAAAGCTTTTTGCAGAACAAACCTTGTCTGCGGTAAAGGACCTTCCGCAGCATCCACTAAAAGTATCGCTCCGTCAACCATTTTAAGCGCGCGTTCCACTTCGCCGCCGAAATCGGCATGGCCAGGAGTATCAAGAATATTTATTCTTACATCCTTCCACCAAATTGCGCAGTTTTTTGCCGCAATTGTAACTCCGCGTTCTTTTTCAAGATCCATGCTGTCCATTACACGCTCGGAAACATCCTGATTTTCCCTGAATATTCCGCTCTGACGCAGCATAAAATCTACGAGAGTAGTTTTGCCGTGGTCAACATGTGCTATTATTGCAATATTCCGTACCTTCTCGTTGCTTTTAATATTTTTCATAATTGATTACAATCCACTCATAAATTGAAAAACCTTATCATTGTGTTCCGGAAAATCCTCGTGTCCGAAATCGGGATAGATTTTTAATGATTTCTTCGACTTTATTTTGTTGTATGCGGCAAACTGACTGAACGGCGGACAATCGGTGTCCATTAATCCGATACCCATGAATACCTCACCTTTTATTCTGTTACAAAAATGCTGAACATCAATATAACCGAGCTTTGTAAAAATTTCATCTTCGCGTTCATGCAGAGGGTCAAATTTTCTGAAAAAATCATGAAATTCCGCATAAGCTGTTTTTGTTAAATTTGCCTCCCATACTCCTTTATAATCACAAAGAAACGGATAGTTAGGCGCGATCCGGCTGATCCTTGGTTCTAAAGCCGAACAAACAAGCGAAAGACCACCGCCTTGACTTCCGCCTATGACTCCTACACGATTTTCGTCTACATCCGGCATTTCCATAACAATCTTAGCAAGTTGAGCTGTATCAAGAAATATATTTCTAAATAACAATTTCTCAGGTACATCGTTTAACCCGCGAACAATATGGCCGTGTAGAGTCCAGCCGGTAACACCGCCTTTATCTTCGGATAAACCGGCTTGCCCGCGGCAATCAAGATAAGCAACTGTATAACCCATTGCCGCATAAGCGAGCTTATTATACCAATCACCGCTGCTGCAGGAATATCCATGAAACATTAAAATAGCCGGATGTTTTTTTAACGACTTTCTGGGATGTAAAAGTTTTGCATGGACTCTCGCACCGTTTACGCCAGTAAAGTACATATTTGAACATTCGGTATAAGGTGCCTGAAAATCTGCGTGAACCAATTTCACTTTTGGGTTTATTGCATTCATTTCGGCAAGACCTTTATCCCAAAACTTATCAAAATCAGCTGGTCGCGGATTTCTCCCCTGATATTCTTTCAAGTTTTTCAAATCAGAAGTTAATGACATGCCGTTCCTCCTTAATGAAAATTATTTAATTTACTTTTTCCCGAATTGCTGTAAAATTTTCTGAAATTCAGCCGGGACCGCAAATCCTAATTCCTGCAGCTTTTTAATGTCCTCTGCCGCTTTATTATATTCTTTTTTTATGCAATAAACAATTGCTCTATTATAATATACCTGTGTAAAACCCGGATTAATTTTAATTGCTTCGTTAAAATCAGATAATGCTTTATCATATTTTCCTATAGATTTATAAATATTCCCGCGATTATTGTAAGCTTTAAAATAATCCGGATTGATTTCTATCGCCCGGCTGAAATCAATTATAGCCTGTCCATCATTCCCCGTAGAATGATAAGCATATGCACGGTTGTTATATGCTTCTTTAAAGTTTGGATATTTTTTTATAACATCATCCCACAAAGCAATGCTATTATTCCAAACATAGCATCTATTCCAGGTTAAATAAGAAAATAAACCTACAATGAAAACATAAAATATTGAAATTAAAATTTTAGCAATCTTTAAATAGGGAAATTTTACAAAATATAACCAATTTAATACTTCAGCAAAAATGTAAAACAATCCTAAAGATGGCAAATAACTATATCTATCAAAAGTTATCGAATATGAAATTGATACCAGCTGAATAACAGGCAAACTGGCAATAAAGAAAAATAAACTGCCGAAAATAATTTTTTTAGTGTATCTTTTTGAAAAATATACTGCCGTTGCCAATAGTACAATTACAATAAATGAAATATAAAAAATTGAAGGCAGAAAATTACCTATTTTTTCAGGATGAGGATAAATCGCCGATAATTTTAACGGTATAATTGTTTTAAACAAATGAAACAGTAAAACATAGGTTGGAAAAAATATTTTTTCAAAAATGTCATAATGCAATTTAGGCGGTGTCCCGCCATAAAGATTAATAATTGAGAATATAACTGCTATTATAAAAAAAAGAATTTTTTCTTTAAAAATATCCCAAGTAAATTTTCTATTTAGCAGATAATCAAAAATAAATAATATTACCGGGAGAGTAACAGCCATTGGTTTTGATAAAATTGATAAAATAAACAAAATCAATGCAAAATAATAATACTTTGCCTCTTTCTTATTATAGTAGTAAATGTAACTAATAAGTGATAACAAAAAGAAAAAAGCGTACAGCACATCTTTTCTTTCAGAAATCCACGCTACTGATTCCACATGCAGAGGATGAATCCCAAAAAGTAATGATACTAAAAAAGAAACGGAAATCTTATCACTTATTAAAAAAAACAACCAAAAGACAAGAATACAATTTAATAGATGAATAAAAAGATTTGTAATATGATAAATTTTGGGATTTAGTTTAAAAATATTATATTCAATTGCATAAGACAGATTGGACAAAGGTGTATATAGATCCATAGTAAAAGAAGTAAAAATGTTTTTAACATTTTGCAGAGATAAACTTCTTATCTGAAGATTACCCGTGACATATGCAGGATCATCCCATGTAACAAAACCATTTTTAAGAGATGGGTAGTAAGATATAAAGGTTATTATTAAAATCAGGCAAATTGGGAAGATTATATTTTGTTTTTTCATTTTTTTCTATTTCGATATTCTAACTTCATTTTACAATATTAGAGAGTCATTTTCAACCGACAAAAAAATCATCGATTTGAACCGATGACTGATATCATAAAAAGGATTTTTTATTTTAAAATTTT
>MGVS01000064.1:0-13032 GCA_001800605.1 Elusimicrobia bacterium RIFOXYD2_FULL_34_15 | reverse complement strand
TTATAATTTCTTTTAATGAATTTGCCGATTTTTTAAATTGTTCCTGTTCTTCTTTAGATAAATCGAGTTTCAAGAACTTTTGTACTCCGTTTTTATTCACCTGACATGGAATACTTATACAAACATCATTTATTCCGTAATAATCATTTATCAAAGTGGAAACCGGTAAAATCGAATTTTCATTTCTAAGTATAGACTCAGTAATTTTCACCAATGATAATGCAATGGCATAATAAGTTGATCCTTTTGCTTCAATGATTTTATACGCTGCACTTTTAACTTCTTCAAATATTCCCTGCAATACTTTTTTATTATCACAATGG
The DNA here is from genome assembly GCA_001800605.1 of Elusimicrobia bacterium RIFOXYD2_FULL_34_15. Lineage (GTDB taxonomy): Bacteria > Elusimicrobiota > UBA8919 > UBA8919 > UBA8919 > UBA9627. The sequence goes on along the minus strand of MGVS01000064.1, from coordinate 12,709 downwards.
TTTGAACACAACAAACAATATTTTGATAAGACCATTCCAGCTATATTTGCATTACTTATTACAGGAAGCTCTGTATCGCCATGTTCACCAATAATATATGCATGCACATTTCTTGAATCTACTTTGCAATGTTCGCTAATTAAATATTTAAATCTCGCTGTATCTAAAACCGTTCCGGAACCTATCACTTTATTAGCAGGAAATTTTGAAATTTTAAGTGTAACATAAGTAAGAATATCTACAGGATTTGTAACTACCAGAATTACTGCATCTTTGGCATATTTTATTATTTGAGGAATAATATTTTTAAATATTTCTGTGTTTTCCTGTACCAAATCCATTCTTGACTGTCCGGGTTTTTGCCTTGCACCGGCTGTAATAACTATAATGTCCGCATCCTCGCAGCCCTCAAAACCGGCTGAATAAATTTTTGCGGGCCGGGTAAAACTTATTCCATGATTTAAATCCATGCATTCGCCTTTTGCACGTAATTCATTTTTATCAATTAAAACAATTTCTCTTGCTAATCCGCTGCTCATAAGAGCAAACGCGAATGTAGTGCCGACATTACCAGCACCGACTATAACTACCTTAGGTTTTAGTGAATTCACAAATACCTCTTTAAAAATTTTATCATTTCGGTTTAGTTTGTATATTCTTTTTTATAGAATGTAAGAAAGAAAAGTATTTTGCTTTGATACCCCGCGGTTTATTGAGGGAAGTATCATATACTAACGGGTCGTTTTTGGAATTTATATTGCCCTCAGTATGGATGCAATCTTTGTTTTCATAAAAGCATTTAATGGCGTAAGGACATTGTATTTTCGGGCCAGGAATTATTTCTTCGTTACCGTTAGAAAGCTGATTATGAATAAGTTTCTGTATTACTTCCACTTCCTGATTTATAAGGGTGCAGTATTTTCTTATATCTTTGTATGATATTTTCATTTTATTAAATAGGGACAGCTACCTATTTATTTTATCTTCGTTATCTTCGGCCGTCCTCTTGGTAATAATGTTAAATTTCTTTTCAGTTTATTTTCTAATTTCTTAATAAAGTTTTCTGATGCCAAAGGTCTTCCTGTTATTGTATGTCTACGCATATCTTTTAATAAATCTTTCTTCTCTTCTTGACCTATATATTCTTTCCAACTATCAGGTTTAATCCCCGTGTAATCATGCAATACTCTTGACATTTCGATATTATGTTTTGCACTTGACCACTCCCATTTCCATGGCTCTTTTACCAATCCTGCACGCACTGGATTTCTCTCTACATATCTTGCAGCAGCAATTAAATGTTTTTCCTCTAATATACATGAATAGTATCTATCTTGCCATAAATGCCCTCTTTGATTTTTTTTTGCGTTAAAATATTGCGCATATTTCATATTTACTATATTCATTGTCTTTGCCATAGAGTCTTTAGTACTGGGAATTACTATCATATGAACATGATTGGACATAAGGCAATAACTTATTATCTTTAATTTGTTTTTTTCACTATTCCTGTTCAATAATCGCAGATATTCTTCTCTATCTCTATTATCTATAAATATATTCTGATGATAGTTTCCTCTTTGGGTTATGTGGTGCGGTAGGTTTACTGCTACTATTCGAGCTATTCTTGCCATATGTATATTGTACTTATTTTTTATTCTTTTGTCAATAAATAGGTAGCTGTCCCTAATATTTAATAAAATACTATCTTTTTTGTTCTAAATGTTTTTTCCTATTTTCCTGCCGATTTTTTCTATTCTCTTTTATCTCGTTTTTATTTTCATTACGTTCAACTCTTTTTTCCAATACATCAACCATTTTTTCTTTTCTCTGTTCTCTGTTTTCTAAACGTTTTTCTCTATTGTCATTTATTTCTTCTTTCCGGCGGCTACGAATATTTTCCCCAAAATTAGCAGGTTTTTTACCTTTAGGAATATAATTTTTACCTTTAACCGGACGACCTTGTTCCGGCTTAATTAAAGAATCCTTTTTACTAAATTGTGTGTCTGTTTTCTTATTTGGGAATTTCCCAATTGTTTTTAAATCCGCTCCGGAATCGCCCAGGGACATATTCCTTCTTTTTCTAAATTCGTTTCGTAACTTTTCCCTGTTTTCCGGCGAAAGTTCCTCAAATCTCCGGTGTCTCTCTTTTAAAATTTCTTTTTTTTCAGGCGGAAATTGTTCAAATCTTTGATAATTATTTTTTATTTTATCCTGTTCTTCTTTGGACATACTCTTAAATTTTACAGATTTCTCTTTAAGTTCCTTTAATTGTTCAGGACTTATTTTTTTTGCTCTTTCCCTTATAACTTGACGTTCTTCTTCAGAAAGGCTCTGCCAACGTTTAAGGTTCTCTTTATAAGAACTATCTGGCTTCTCTTGAGCATATGACAATGAACTGAATAAAAATACAGCAGTTAACTGTAAGATAATTATACTAATTCTAATTTTTTTATTTTTTATTTTCATTTTAAAATTGATTATTCAAGTTCTCAATAACTTCAAGTTCGCTTACTAATTTATAATTTTTAATCAAATCAACACTCTCATATAAATCAAGGTCCCTAATAATATCTTCATCTTTAACCGTAGTCACTACTTCTTGTGGAGCATTGTTAGCTATTTTACTTATTAGCTCTTTATTCATCCGCTTTTTCCAAATTAAAGAACCTGCAAATAACATTATTAGAAACGAAGCTAAAACCGGAACTAAACGCCAGAATCTAAATTGAGCTGACTTATAAGTAACCTTTACAATCTTTGCATGTTCTGAATGAATTTTTTGCATCAGGTTGGCAGTAAAATTATCTTTTAACTTTGGCGTAACATAACTATCCAACATCTGCCATGATTTAGAAAGCAATTCTCTTTCCTTTTGACAATGTATACACACATTAATATGTGATTCAACCTTCTCTTTATTTTTTTTAGAAAGGTCACCTTCTAAAAGAGGAACCAATAATTTCTTTACCTTCCGGCAATTCATATTACAACCCTCCAATTAATATAACACAAGAAATACTATAAAGTTTCGCATATAACCGTCATTTATTAAAATAATCTGCCAGATTTTCTTTTAAATTTATCATTGCACGGTGCAAAAGAGATTTTACCGCTTTAACCGAACAACCCATTACTTTTGCAATTTCTTCATATGACAGATGATCATACCGGCATAATATCACAGTCATTTTTTGATTAGGTAATAAAGAATCTATAGCCTTTTTTACGATTAAAGACTTTTCGTTATTTAACATTGAATCTAACGGAGATTGCGCTTGCGAATCTTTAATCTGTGAAGCAACGGTATTTTCTTGTAATTCTATAGTACTGTCTATTGATACCGTAGCCGGCTTCTTATTACGCAATTTATTAAGGCATGCATTTTTGCATATAGTATAAAACCAAGTGGTAAATTTCGCTTCCGGTTTATATGTATTTCTTGCATTATAAATTTTTATAAATATTTCTTGTGCCGTATCCTCTGCTTCTTGATAATTACCTAGATATCTGTATGTTATATTAAAAACCCGGTCTCTGTGGCGCTCTACTAATTTCTCAAAACAGTGCTCTTCACCATTTTGGAACCGTAGCATTAACTGAATATCTTCATCAAAAATTTCCATTTTATTTTAAGTAATACCCAAACCCAAACGTGTAATAATTTATATTATCAAAATTATTATATTCTGTTAATATCTCTAGAGTGTCATTGGGATAAAATATTAATCCTAAAAGATATGAATTGGATTCTGTTTGATCAAGTTCATAATTTGTAACTGTATAATTAAAAGAAGTTAAAAAATATTTAGATAGATCATAAGTTATCCCAAAATCAATCGAATTTTTAGAAAAACCAGAAATTAAGGAATTAACATCTTCAAGAAATATATTTCTTAATCTAAAATATCTATAAGCAAGTGATATTTTTTCTAAATCTTTATCATAACTATAATCGGTATACGCGACCGATAAATTCACCTTTTCCACTTTCTGACGTATACTCAAATTTAACGCACTTTGATTCAACTCAAACCATTCCCAGATTTCTCTTATAGGACGGTATATATTTTGTTGATGCTTTGTATTTGAATATCCAATTTTTAATTTTGTATTTTTTATTTCTCCCTGAAAACTTAGTCCAAGTAAATTAGATTTATAATTTTCAACTTCAGGATAAGACAAAAAATTGAAATTTAAATTTGATTTTTCATTCGTTTTTATAGTGATATCTATAAAATATGATCTTGTGGTATAACTAGAATAGTATACAGTATAACCAGGAATTATTGACACTATTTTTGATAAATCCAGAGCGACACTTAGTGAATTAGCTTTATAGTTTCTTTCGCCAATCGTGAAATAATCCGATAAATAATTTTCAGCAAAAGAAAAGCAACTCATCAAATATAACCAGATACCTGTAACTAATAGTCTGGGCAATTTACTTTGCACGTTTTTCTTCCTTATCTTTTTGATAAATAAATATTATAATATCCAAATTATTTGTCAAGGAAAAAATATTTTTGGTTAAACATTTCAAGACCGTTGTCTAATGACAACGGTCTTGAAATACAAATATTAAAATATTTACCTCTTATTTTCCGTGATGCTGATGGCGTTCTGCCCGATTTTGTATTCTTTCGCCCTTATTTTCCATCCGATTTCCTCTTCTTTCTTTTACTTCTCCTCTTTTCTCCATACGTTCGCCTTTTTTTTCAAGCCTTTCACCTCTTCTTTCAGTAGCTTCACCTCTTTTTTCCATTCTTTCGCTTCTTTCCTGCATAGCCTCACCTTTTTTATCTAATGCTTCACCTCTTTTTTCCATACGCTCACCGCGTTGCTCCAATCTTTCACCGGCTTTCCCATGGCCGCTATCTTGCAATGCTTCGCCCTTCTCCTGCATCCGTTCGCCTTTTTCTTGCATCCGTTCACCTTTCTGTTCTAATTTTTCTCCTTTATGATCTAATATTTCCGCTCTCTTCTGTATATTTTCACCTCTGTTTTCCATTTGCTCGCCTCGTTGTTCCAATCTTTCACCCCTGTTTTCCAGACGCTCTCCCCTATTTTCTTTTATTTCACCTCTCTTCTCTATCTGTTTTCCTCTTCTTTCAGCTAAATAAGGATGTCTCTTAATAAATGCTTCTCTTTCAACAGGAGTCATTTTTTCCCACTTGTTATGTGCTTCTTTTAATTCTTTTGCTTTTTCCGGATGTTCCTTTGCCCATTTTTCAAAATCTGGTTTTTCTTTATCTTTCGGACCAGCTGAATTAACCTGTTTATCTCCGGGTTCCGCAGGGGTAGCCGGTGTTGCCGGTGAAACTCCCGGTTCCGCCGGAGTGGCAGGGGTTGCCGGTGTTGCTGAATTTTCTGATTTTGCAAATACACCTGTTCCAATCAACATTATTACTGCTAACAAAATAACCTTTTTCATATAATATTCCTCCTTTTTATTTTTTTCTTCTTACTTAAGCCCGAAATATCACCCCCTCTTCTTATTATTTTTATTTTAACAATTTTTCTTCTATTTAGTTAAACACCGTTTTATATAAAAAGTTTCGCTTATTGAATCATTTTATTTTTTTGTGGCTACTACCGGAACTTCCGTTATCTCCGATGTTGCAACATCTTCTGTTAGTACAAAATACATTAACACAAATAAAATGACCTATCTCAACAATATAATATTATTTATTTATCACTTTTGAAAGTTTGTTAAGGTATTTTAAACAGAAATTGTAAGCAGGATAATTATAAGAATTGATTAGAATATTTTGCTTACGCCAACGGTAAGATAATTATTTTTTTTATCTAAATTATCACTTGTATAGATAAAACTGGTTGAAATGTTTATTTGTTCCGCAATTTGATACGACAATTCTGCTCCTGTAGATGTAGTTTTTATTTCATCTGAAGTACCAGTATAAGAAAATCGAGGAGTCAAATCTAAACCACTAATTATACCCGATAAATCAAAGGCAAGTTTGGCAAGACCTGTATTTGATGAAAAATCTGAAATTGTAGTTATGTTAGCGGTGCCCCCATTCATTTGTTTTTTGGGTTTGCTTAATTTAGCTATAGGCTTGAGAGTTATTTGTCGGTTAATTGTGGAATATATAGAACCTTCTGTATGCTGATATTCTAATCTCGCAGTTATTGATTGAATTATGTATTTGTCAACTAAAAAACCTATTGTATTTGATGAAGAGGAGAAATCCTCATCTGACAAATTTCCGTTAGAAAATATGAGAATTCCTCCTATCCATAATCCTTCCTTAATCCTTTTTTTACCAGAAAATAAAAATGAAGTTATTATGCTATAATCGATATCATGGAATAGTCCCAAATTTCCAGTTAAAGTAAAATCTTCTTTTTTGCGATATATAGGACCGCCATATAGGTAATGAGATATGTATTGTCCCGAACCGGATGTGAAATCATATCCGATGTTCCATAATATATCTGTAAACGCAAAAGAATCTATTAATATTAATAGTAATATTGTGGTTATTATTTTATATTTAATATTATTTAATTGGCTTCTCTGGTTTTTCAGGTTTTTCAGGTTTTTCAGGTTTTTCAGGTTTTTCCTGCCTTTCCGGTTTACCCATCATTTTATGGTGTTCCATTTTTTCATGTTTTTCGGGCTTTTCTTTCATTTCTTGTTTTGTTACATCTTTCTTTATAAATTTTTTGTCTTTCTTTACTTCACTAGTGATTGTACCTAATTTTAAATCATACTTTTTGGCAATTTCTCCCCAGCCCATTCCGCTTTCTCTTAGAGAAACAATGGTATCAAGCGGCTGCCCGGATTTGCTGGATATTACTAAAGCGTGCATTATTTCCCCATAACCAAAATCTTTATTACGCAAGTCAATAATGACCTGCTCAGTTACATTAAATTTCTTAGCTAAATAAGCTATCGCTTTCTTAGCTCCCGGAGAATCTAGATTTTTGTCCATTTCACTTGCTTCATTCTCTTTGCCCTTGCCAGTATCATCTGCCGCTCTCACGTAGCAAAATGTAAACATCATAAGACCAAGTACAATTACTGCTATCTTTCTCATCTTATACCTCCTTAATTAAAATTATACTGCCCTTTATTTGTTTTGATGATATAATTATTAAAAGGATTTTTTTTATTAACTTATTTTAAACATTAAAACGAATTTCTATTATATCACCTTCCTGGATAATATACTCCCTATCAACTAATTTTGCCAAACCCTTTGTTTTAGCTTCATTGAAATTATGACATTTAATGAAATTTTCAAAACTTACAATATCCGCTTTAATAAATCCGCGCGCCAAATCGGAATGTATCCTGCCTGCACAGGTAACAATGTCAGAACCTGCTTTTACAGGCCATGCGTGTACTTCATCTTTTCCTGCAGTATAAAAAAATATTGTTTGTGACTTTTTTAAAACTTTTTCTATTATATCGTTTGTTTCAGTTATATCCTCAAGTATTACAACAGGTTTCATACTTAGCGGAGATAACATCTGTATCAATTTCTGTTCTTGTTCATTGAATTCCACATCACACAATGGAGTCTCTTTTTCAAGATAAGACATACACTTTTTTATAAGTTCTTTTTCTGTCGCATCATTCGTATTCTGTAGCCGTACTTCAAGCTTTTCTATATCAGGAATAAGTAAATCAAGGACATTATTTTTATGCACGACTATAGCATCAATTTGAATGAATTCGTTTAATATAAACTCAACAAAATATGGAGTTACCTTTTTGGGCTCGCATTTTTTTTCAAGTGCAATAAACTTTTCATCATTATATTTTATCTTACCCTCCGGTATTTCTACTCCGATAAAACCTATTTTCACAAGATTCCTCCTAACCACTGTATTTTATGTTTTTTGACCGTTGTATCAAAAAAATTACATATTTTTTTCAAATCTGCGGGATTTATCCCTCTTCTATCAGAGGGGTGAGCTATATAAAAAACATTTTTTTTAATTATTTTTGCATTTTGTTCGTTAACTTTTCCAAACAATAACCATACTATATTTTTATTTACTTTCGTCAAATACTTTACTAACTCGTGATTAAAAGTCTGCCAATACAGTATATGAGAATCCTGGTTTTTGGAATTATTCATTTTGAATGTTAAAGCAAAATTTAAAAAAAATACTTTTTGTTTTTCCCAGCAATCAAATATCTTATCCGGCGATAATATATCAAAATCTTTTTTTTCTATTGCGTTTTTTATAATTTCAATTTTTTCTAATCTTGACGCTTTACTATTCGCCTTACTTTTATGCCAGTTATATAACATCTTCAAAATATTTCTTAATGTTGATTGCCTGAATGGAGTAAACCAGGAATTTAATCCTTTTACTTCAAACGCACGACCCGTTGCAATGTTTGGCTGGGGATAAGGGTCCTGCCCGATTATAACTACTTTGATATCTTTCGGACTGAGTTTTTCAAAAATTCTAAATATATTTTCTTTATGAGGTGTTATTTTATCTCTTTCAATATTTTTCTCAATACATTCTAAACAAACACTTTCAAAGAAATATTTCCAATCTTTATGTATCTGAAATTCTGTACCTAAAAATTTAAATTTATAATATTCCATAATTATCCCCAAATACTACTTACTATCATTTTATCTAAACATCGGCAATTTTCAAGAGATTTTATATTTTTATTGAAAATAAAATATTTTTATATATAATTAAGTTATTAATATTAAAAAATTTCCAGGGAGGCGTTATGCCTGAAGCAGATGTAAACAAAGAAGAAAAAAAATATTATGAAAATATTCCAATGAAATCGGAATGCTTTTTTCTTAAAGGTTCAAATTCACTTGATTGGGGCATGAAAAACAGGTTGGCAAGAATATTTAACAGTGATACAGGCCGTACCGTGATGCTGGCTATTGACCACGGCTACTTTCAAGGACCCACAACCGGGCTGGAACGCGTCGATTTAAATATTGTACCGCTTGTAAAACATGCGGATGCACTTATGTTAACCCGCGGAATTTTAAGAACGACAATATCCCCGGCATTCACTACACCTATTGTTATGAGAGCAAGCGGCGGACCAAGCATATTAAAAGAACTTTCAAACGAAGAAATTGCTGTTGATATAGAAGATGCTATTAGGATGAATGTTTCTGCTTTAGCAATACAGGTATTTATCGGCGGTGAATTTGAAACACGGTCTGTCCATAATATGACTAAATTGGTCAATATGGGATTAAGATATGGTATACCTGTTTTAGCAGTGACTGCTGTGGGCAAAGATATGGTGAGGGATGCAAAATATTTCCGGCTTGCTTGCCGTATATGCGCGGAATTGGGTGCGCATGTTGTTAAAACATATTACGTTCCAGAAGATTTTGAAACTATAACCGCCTCATGTCCTGTACCGATTGTTATGGCTGGCGGAAAAAAACTTCCGGTTTTGGACGCACTTACAATGGCATATAATGCTATTCAACAGGGAGCCTCCGGTGTTGACATGGGCCGAAATATATTCCAGAGTGAAGATTCAATTGCAATGATTAAAGCAGTAAATAATGTTGTGCATAAAAATCTGAAACCGGCAGAAGCATTTGAATTATATAAAACAATTTTAAATAAGAAAAAGTAATGAGTAACGAGTAATGGGTAATGGAAATAAAAAAAGAACTGGTTTATATAGGTAAAAAATTAGCCGACAAAGGATTTGTTGTCGGTCCCGGTGGTAATACCAGTTTCCGGTTAGGTAATGTTGTTTATATGAAAGTTTCAGGTGCTTGTTTTGAAGATACCTTGGAATCCGATTATATAGCGGTTGATATAAAAACCGGAAAAAATATTAAAGATAACAGAAAACCAACTTGTGAAATACAAATGCATCTAGGATGTTATTTAGTAAGAAAAGATATTTCTGCTGTTATTCACACACATCCGCCATATTCAATTGCCTACGCGATGCAAGGTAAAACATTAAAAGCATTTACTCCCGATTTTGTCGGAATTATCAGTTCTAATGTACCAACAATAAAATTTGCTGTTCCAAGCAGTAAAGATATAGCAAATAAAATAAGCAATGTAATAAAAAATCATAATGCAGTTTTAATGGCTAACCATGGACTTTTAGCCGTTGGCTCAAATTTAAAAGAAGCATATTACAGAACTCTATATGTTGAAAGTGCGTGTAAAACTGCAGCCATTGCAAAAATTTTGGGTAAAATGAATTTTTTCACAGATAAAATTTATAAGCAAATGGATACTTTAGAGGCGGAAGTGTATAGAAGAAAAATAATAAAAAATAAGTAACGAGTAATGGGTAACGGGTACAAGGATAAAAAGTTTATAGTTCCCGCCACTTCCGCCACTAAGTCGTTGGCGGACAAGAAACCGTAGGCGGGCAGGCATAGATAAAATACCACAATTTTTAATCCCGCAACGAGCTTGGGACAAGTTTTTGCATTTTTAATTTTTAATTATATCTTATGGAAAATAATATTATGTATAAAATATTACCGATGATCCGCGGACTTTTAGCTGAACCGTCCGGTAATGAAGATGTGCGGTTTAAGCATATTATATTAAAATTTTGTTCAGATAAGGTAGTAATTGAATTTGTAAATTCAAAAGAAAGAGACAAGTTAAATTTATGTCCGGTACCTTTAAAAAATGTAAAAATTCCTCCGCTTAAATTAGATTCTATTAATCTTAACGATTCTATAGAAAACATCAAGAAACAAATATCTGCCGAAATGGACAGTTTCATAGAAAGAAATAATATAAAACCAAAAATTGTTTTTTTAAAAAATATAGGAATCGTTTATGTCGATAATCTACCGGATACCGGATTGCCACTTCAAAATGAAGTTGCAATAGTTACAGGTGCGGCAGGTGCGATTGGTTCCGGAATCTGCAGAGGATTACTGGAAAAAGGTTGTTATATTGCTGCAACCGATTTACCGGGAGAACGGCTTGATAAATTAGTTGTTGAGCTTAAAAAAATAGCCAAAGACCGTATAATTGGTGTCGGGATGGATATAACAAGTACAGATTCGATGGCAAATGGATTTAATGAAGTTATCAAAACTTGGGGCGGAGTTGATATTGTAATTGCAAACGCCGGTATACCGTTAATTGCGTCACTTGATGAAATGTCATTAGATGATTTTCGCAAACTTGAAAAAGTAAATATTGAAGGTACTCTATTAACTTTATCTGAAGCCAGCCGTAATCTGCGTTTACAGGGAATAGGCGGAGATATAGTAGTTATATCTACTAAAAATGTATTTGCGCCTGGTGCCCGTTTCGGTGCATACAGTGCAACAAAAGCAGCGGCACATCAATTGGGACGTATCGCGAGTTTGGAGCTTGCAGAATTTGATATTCGTGTAAATATGGTTGCTCCTGATGCGGTATTTTCAGACGGAAACACTAAATCCGGATTATGGGAAAAAATAGGGCCCGACAGAATGAAACATAGAGGAATTACCGACGAAAATAAATTACAGGAATATTATCAAAGCCGCAATTTACTTAAAGCAAAAATCACAGCCAGACATGTCGCTAATGCAGTTTTATTTTTTGTAACACGCCAGACACCAACCACAGGCGCAACGATTCCGGTTGACGGCGGCTTACCGGACGCTACACCCAGATAATAACCCAGAATACAAAATAAATAATCTAAAACTAAAAAATATCTAAATTTGATAGGCCTCGCCAGCGACCCAGTGGCGGGCCGGACGCTACACCCAGATAAAAAATCAGTAATGGGTAACGGATAACGGGTAAAAATTTCCACTACCGAACCTTTTATAGGCCTCGCCAGAGCTTCCTTGTCCGCCAACGGTTCAGTGGCGGAAGTGGCGGGCATGATACTACACCGAGATAAGTAAGTTGAAGATTATAAAAGATTGTAGATTAAAAGATTATAGAAATTTAAATCTTCATTAGTTTATTTTGAGTAGTATTAGATTATAAAATAAGATAATATATTACCAACTTATATTCAATCCAATCATCACAGGTATTATTTTAGGATTTTTTATAATATTTAGTACACCAATTTGTACACCCCTTAAACTACCTGCATAATTTAAAATTCCCACTTGCGCGCCCTGAGCATCTTCTCTACAAATGTTTAAAACACCAAACTGTGCGCCTTTAATATAATTTGTTTTTGAAAATATTGTCACATTTCCTTGTACACCTAAAACTGTTTCAGAAGTACACACAAAACCACTCTGAAGCCCATAGCAAGTTTTATTTTTTGTTACAAAAGCGCTTTGAATTCCATAAATATTGTCTGCGCTTGCATATATCCAGGATTCCTGAATTCCATAACATTTATTTACTCTAGAATGAAATAAACTATACTGATATCCGTACACAATTTTTGATTGTGTACCTAATAATCCCAAATCAATTCCATACACTTTTGCTTCCTCAAAAATAGTAATCGGTGGATATATAGATAAATTTATTGGGGTTTTTTCATCTGCTGCATAAATCTTTACAACATTTACTAACATTAAAAAATATACGATTTGAAATATAAACTTCTTCATGATATTATTCCTCCTTTTAAAACATACTCTTCACTGAAATATTTATTTCTATTTTTTTGTTTTACCTCCTTACCATGCTGACGCTGTTAAAAGTTTAACTTCTCGTCGGTAAAATCAATTATCAGAAACTTGATTTACCCCCAATATTTTTGTATAAT
>MGVS01000063.1 GCA_001800605.1 Elusimicrobia bacterium RIFOXYD2_FULL_34_15 | reverse complement strand
GTCGGACAGCCACCGGGGTTGGGAATTGGCAAGAAATTACTTAACAAAAATATTGTCTTTAATATCGTTTATTATTTTTTCTGTAATACCGGGAACTTTTAATAAATTGTCAACTGAAACAAATGCACCGTTTTTCTTTTTATATCTCAAAATATTTTGTGATTGAATAGTTGTAAAACCTAAACTTTTTAATTGTTTTAAGTCCGCTTCATTAATATTGATTTTGACGGTTTCTGTTAACAACAGTTTCTGCTCTGGTTCAACTATAGGCGTTGTAATTGTCTCCGTAGATTCCTGTATTTGAACTACATTTGCAGGTAAAGAATCGGAAACTATTATAAGATCTTTTATTTTTGCAAATGTTTTCACTGATATCTTCGGTACATTCAATATGACTTCGATTGTTTCAAAATTTCCGTATTTTAAACGGTAATCAATAATTCTTTTTGCAATTCCTCCACCTATGCGCGGAAGTGTTACTATCTCTTCCATTGATGCAGTATTAATATTTATCTTTTTGTTTACTTTTTTGATAGACTCTTTTTTCTTCTCTATTTTTTTAATTTTCAATTCTTCATTTTTTATACTGAACGGCCTGTCCTGAGCACGTTCGACAAGCTCAGTGTAAACTCTGTCGGAGGAAGTTGAAGTATTGAATTTCATTGATAAAGATAATATATGTGTTCCGGGTAATGTGTCATTATAAGAATAAGCGTAATCCAGAAATATTTTATTGTAATTTACACCAAAACCCATATTGTATTTAGAAGGACTTGTCTGCAGACCAATCCTTAACGCTAAAAAATTAGTTACATTAAATTCTGCACCGGTATGCATACAAATCATCTTACCCAGAACCTTATCAAAATCAAGAACAAAATTTACGCCATTCAATGGTTTATAACTAATACCTGTTAAAAATTCTTCACCAAGTTTTTCATGACCTTGAGAAATTTCCGGTTCGTTTATATTTTTTACTGCAATTCCTAAATTTAATTTATCGGAAATTCTGGATAATATCCCCAAATCCAATCCAAACGAGGTATCACTGCCAAATTCTTGAATTTTTATATTCATTGATTTAAGATTGTAACCAAACATTATCCCATCTCTTAATCCGAAACCATGCGAGAATATTAAAACTCGTTCCTTGTATTCAGCAGGTCCAAAATCGGAATAACTTATACCTATAGTACCAATATTTCTTACCGGTAAAGCAAGCTTAAATTGCGAATAATTCAAACCTTCTACAGAATATAATAAAGAATAAGCTGATAAAAACTGAAAAGAAGAAATTTTTCTAAGTCCCGCAGGATTATAATCAATAGCACTGACATCGTCAGATAGTCCAGTAAAAGCATTACCTAAACTTACCGGTCTTGCAGACTGTGGTTTAAATTCAAAAGCGGAATAGAGACAAGTTAGAAGTAAAAAGTTTAAATTTAAAATTAAAAGAATAATAATAGGGACGGTTCTATTTCTCATAAACTTTTTATCTTTATACCTCTTTACCTTCTTACTCATATACCTGTTATAACTTGCGGGCAACAACAACACGCTTTGTTGATTCTTTTAATTTTCCTGTTGATTTGTTAACCGCTTCAATATGAACCAAATAAATACCTATTTTCACAATATTTCCATCATCATCTTTACCATCCCAGTTAATCGTAACAGAATCGCCAACACTATCAATATCATCAATCAGGATTCGTATCATTTTACCGGTTATATCAAAAATCCGTATTGTTGCCTGGTAATTAGCCGGAATGTTATAAGATATCTTTGCCTGATTATAAGTCCCGTCTCCATAGGGTGAAAAAGGTGATTGAAAAACTTCCAAGGTTTTACCGGTAACCGCAGGAACTCCGCCGAAATCGGCATAACCCGGCGTAATAAAACTTTCGTTCCAGTCGTATTTTGCATTTGTATCTTTTGGCTGGCTGTTATCGGATTTACGATAAATTGATTTCGAAGTTGAACCGCTCCACAAAAACGAATCCGTTATATAACAAGTATCTGATTCGTTTGAAGGAATTGTCCATTGTGCCGGACTAATGTTTACCGCATCACTATACGACGTATCTGATCCGCTGTAATTAATATCATTATCTGCAAAACTTACAAAATCAATCATTGTTCCATCCGCGTTTTTTAATGTAAAATTATTATCAGTATTAGTAAACCCCGGAGAACTCTCATCAGAAAACAAATCTATATAACCATTGCCATTTGCGTCTTCGGTTGCAATTTCATCCCTATCAATACCGCGAGCACCCGAAAGATTGTTTTTTTTGGAAGCCCATAACACTATAAAATTCCCTGCAGGTATTGTCCCAATATCACTTGGGAATGTTTTTATTTTTGTTGTTCCTTCGTAAATTTCGACACCGCTTGTATTATTTGAAACTGCGGTGGTATAGATTTCAAGAAAATCATTATTGGGTATACCCGGCGCTATTTCGGTAATTTTTCCGTAAATTTCACCGTTATTATTAAATACTGCTGAACTACCTGAACTAATACTTTCAGCAAAGCTTACACTGTCCACAAAAATGAAGTATGTAGAACCACCGGTATTTTTAATATTTATTTTTGCTTTGCAGGATTGTGCGATTGCGGGCGCATTTACATTAACAGATATCAGTTGCCAGCTTGTCCCGGCAGTAGTTTCCGACGACTCAACACTGCTTATTGCACTGCCGGTTCCAATTGTTGAACTATACCAATAAATTGAAACAGAACCTGATGTATTAGAATCATCATTATATATATAAGCTGAAAGTGTATAACTATTTCCTGCTGTTACTGTTGAAATCTGATATATATAACTTATGGTTGTATTATTATCTGTAATTTTTATTGATTTTGTACCGGTATAACTTTTTTCTACGGTTATATAATTTGTTGCAGGAAGTGTCGATAAGCCATATGAAATCCAGTTTGATGGTTGACTGCCCTCACTATCTATTTCAAAATCACCGTTACTTATTAATTCTGCTTTTAATACTGTACAAAACTCAAAAAATATAAAAAAAATTATAATTGATACTTTACAAGTTTTAAAATACCCTGTATACATAATAATTCTAAAAACACCCGCCAGAGCCCAATGCCCGCCACTGATTCGCTGGCGAGGTTTACAACGGGATCGGGAATGGCTACAATTTTACTCAGCATCACCCATTTCACTTTTCATTGATTTATATCTTTCAAGTAACGCTTTTTCAACATCACTTTTTAATTTTTTATTTATAATAATAACTTGATTTACCCACTCATTGTTTTTCACCTTATCAGCAGGTTCATCCATCGTAGCCTTCTTGTCCGCCAGTAACTCAGTGGTAGAGGCATAGGCAGGCCAGGAAACCCAAGGTCTTCTATAAGATTGCATAATTTTACATTCAACACGAATTGCATCATTAAAATCTACTGACGCAAAAACTTTTAATGCCGAATCACCTTTATATCTTGAAAATTTTGATATTTTATATGTAACAGGTTTTCCGATTGGACTAACAGATGGTGTGCTAAATAATACAGCTTTTTCAATTTCATCGTTTGCTTGTTTAGTAAGAAGTTTAATCTGAGAATATTCGATTTCATTTTTGGAAATATATGTTGGGTATATTAATTTTATTTTCTTTTCTGTTTTAATTATCCGTATATCTCTGATTTCAATACAATTGTTTAGGACAACTGTTGCTATCTCCGAATAATTTTTATTTATTACCGGTTTTTTTTCAATTTCCGTTACATAAATCTCACCTGAAATTAAAAAAGAAGATTTAAAAACCAACATTAATAATATTATAATTCCTTCTCGCATTTATTCTGCTCCTTACTTAATCTGTGTTAATCGTTTCTTTTATCTGTATTAATCATCTTTTCAAAAAATATTTATACGTCAGAGAAAGCCGGTGGCTTCCCGAAGTAGCCGTCAATTCTATTGGAAACAAGAATCCATAATCTATTTGAAGTCCCGATTTACCAAAAGTTTTATTATATGAAAATCCCGTTGCTATTTCCCTGTCATTTCCGCCCAAACGAAATCCTAATGTATGGTAACTAAACCATATTTCAATGCCGCCTGAAATTTTTATATCTGCTTTATCACCGTTCGGTTTCCTATACGAGACATCAAAAGTAGGTGTAATATTTTCAAATATTTTCCAATCATTAAGATGATATGCTGCTCCAAACTTAATTATCATCGGTACTTTGTCTTCGGTTTTGAGTCCCACATCCGGCTGTAATATATTTAATGCAGAAACACCGAACGAAAAATTATATGGTTTCAGTAAAATACCGATATCCGGTGAAAATGCACCTGCAGAAATTTTTTCAAACACGGGATCATCAATGTCTATTGTCCTTTTATCAAGAATGTAAGTATGGCTTAAATATTTAAAGTTAATTCCAGCCATTACCGGAAACTTTAATTTTATATATTCCGAAAAATCATTTGAATAGGTTACCGATAACATGTTTTCCTTGTAATAATTCCAAAGTGAAAAATCTGTAGCAATTATTCCGAATGAACCCATTTGTGATGGATAAACAGCAGCTACAAACATTTGATTAAGATTGACATTATCAATACCTGCAAATAATTTGTTATACATAAAAGTTGTCTCAAACATCTCTAATTGCGAGATACCTGCAGGATTCCATAATGGGGCCGAAACATCGTCTGCAACTGCAGTAAAAGAATTTCCCATGCTTCCCGCACGTACTCCCCACCCGATATCTTGAAAAGAAGGATAGAGGCAAGTTAAAAGTATAAAGTTAAAAGTTATAAGTAAAAATAGAAAAAATTTCGTTTTCATTATTTTATGGTCTGCTGAAAAATGTTTTATAGAAGTCATCGCGAGCCTGTTAAGGCGTGGCAATCTCATCTTTACAATCATTATGAGATTGCTTCACCTTTGGTTCGCAATGGTATAATGGAAAAGCAAGCTTCCTTCCGAGGAGGTCATAAAGTAGCGCATAAAGCGCAGACCTTTTGTGATCTCAAAGGATCAAAA
>MGVS01000062.1:5642-7133 GCA_001800605.1 Elusimicrobia bacterium RIFOXYD2_FULL_34_15 | reverse complement strand
TAGATATCGCACTTGTGTTGCCGCGTTCATCCAATACCTTTATTCCTATGTAATATATAGTGTCACTTGTTAAATTGCTTAATGTGTAGGTTTCATTACTGCCGCTTACATTGGGACTTGACTCATTTGTGCATTGACTCGCAGCTGACCAATTGCTTGTGTCTATATTATATGGTGCATATCTTATGTCATATGTAGTTGCCGTGCCGGTTAAACCGTCATCGCCTACTGCAGTCCAGTTTAATGTTATTGTCGTTGTTGTGGGATTGCTTGTTGCAAGATTGTTTATCGCGTTTGGCGGTGTTGTGTCTTGCTCGGGAATAGTTCCCTGATAGTGCAGTAAAACCTCATTTGCAGTTAATGCACGGTTGTATATCCTTATTTCGTCTATCGTTCCGTCAAAACGACCTGTGGTACTACTTTGCCGACCCAGGTTTAATGCGTTATTGTTGGTATCTACCGTGCCGGTGTATGTCGCACTAGCCACTAATATTCCGTCTTGATATAATTCTAAGTTGCCTGTCCCGCCTGCGGAATCGTAAGTTCCTACTATGTGATGCCAAACACCTATGTCAGAACTGCTCCAGGATTTGCTTACTGACCTGCTTGTGTTGTTTATGTTTATTTTAAAGTATATCTGGTCACTAGCTCCCAAAACATATACACCTTTGTCTAATACCCTGCGTGTAGGACCTCCATCGGTAGTTATTACATCGGTCTTTACCCAGGATTCAAGCGTTATTGCTGTTGTTATGTCTAATGTAGAATTATCTGCTGCACTTACATATGTGTTTAATCCGTCGAATTGTAATGCAAAATTACCAACAACACCGGTTACCCATTGTGGACTGTTGTAAAGCGTTCCTACGTTGCTGTTGCCGGATGTATCAGTCGCGGTTGTACCACTTCCTTCTTCAAATTGCCACTCTGATATAGGCGACGTATTGACTACAATATCTGCATTCGTTTTAGTTGTTACTAAGTTGGATATATCCGACCAGTTAGGTACTTCGTCACCTGCTTTCATCGCAAAGTAATATGTCGTGTCTGTCGTTAGATTACTTACTATAAAGGTTTCGTTACTGTCGCTCACATTGGGACTTGGTTCACCGGTACATTGAATAGCATTTGCAAAGTTACCGCTGGTTATTGTGTAGGTCTGATATCTTATGTCGTAGGTTGCCGCAGTCCCGGTTGTACCGTCGTCACCGACTGACATCCAAGTAAGAGTTACTGAGTTCATAGTTGCATTATTAGTAGTTAATGTATTTATTGTCTGTGGTGAAGTGGTGTCTGCTACTACTACAGCCACTGTTTTCCCATTAGCTATGTTGCTTATACTACTCAAGTTGGGAATTTCATCTCCTGTTTTAATTCCAAAATAATATGTAGTGTTATTTGTTAAGCCCGCTACTGTGAAGCTCTCGTTTGTTCCGGATATACTCGGTATTGGTTCACCGCTACACTGTGTCGTATTTCCCCAGTTGCTTG
>MGVS01000062.1:5089-5594 GCA_001800605.1 Elusimicrobia bacterium RIFOXYD2_FULL_34_15 | reverse complement strand
AGTTATATTATATGTAGAATATCTGATGTCATAACTTGCCGCAGTGCCCGTTGTGCCATCATCACCGACACTGGTCCACCTTAGTGTTATTGAGGTTGTTGTTAAATTGCTGGTTGCTAAACTGGTTATTTGTGAAGGTACGGTTGTATCCCCTAGTGTTTTGCCGCTTGCTACATTTGACAAGCCTGACCAGTTTGGTATTTCGTCGCCTACCTTTATTCCAAAATAATATGTTGTGTTTGTTGTTAGATTATTTATCGTGAATATTTCTGCGCTGCCGGATATTTGTGGTGTTGGTTCTCCTAATGCAGAAGTTGCACTACTAAAATTACTACTCGTTATCGTGAAGGTCTGATAGCGTATATCATAACTTGTTGCTGTTCCTGTAGTACCATCGTCACCAACCGCTGTCCAGTTAAGGGTTATAGAGTTTATTGTTGCATTGCTCGTTGATAACGTTACTATAGATGACGGTGCCGTTGTGTCAGGTACCACTACCGCTTGT
>MGVS01000062.1:0-5065 GCA_001800605.1 Elusimicrobia bacterium RIFOXYD2_FULL_34_15 | reverse complement strand
GTCGTATTTCCCCAGTTGCTTGTAGTTATATTATATGTAGAATATCTGATGTCATAACTTGCCGCAGTGCCCGTTGTGCTATCATCACCGACACTGGTCCAGTTTAATGTGACACTTGTTGTAGTAGGATTACTGGTCGTCAGATTATTAATCGCTGAAGGTGTTGTTGTATCGGGTGATACCGCTGCTGCCGTTTTTGTGCTTATTATATTGCCTATATTACTCCAGTTTATTACTTCATCACCTGTCTTTATCCCGAAATAATATGTAGTGTTGGCTATTAAATTAGTTGCCGTGTATGTTTGGTTTGTTCCTGATACTTGCGGTGCAGGTTCTCCTGTACACTGAATTGCGTTAACCCAGTTACTTGTCGTTATATTATTTGTCGCATAACGTATATCGTAACTACTTGCTGTACCCGTTGTGCCGTCGTCACCCGTGGAAGTCCAGTTTAATACCACCGTGTTAGAAGATGTGCTTGCTACACTTAAGTTGTTTATTGATGACGGTGCGGTTGCATCAAGCATTCCTGCATTAAATTCTGCCAATATTTCGGCTGATGTTAATGCACGATTGTATATTTTTACTTCATCTATTGCTCCCTGGAAGTATCTGGTAGAATAATTTCCTAGCGTAAGCGAGTTCGCTGTAATCCGTATATTATCCGTTTGTGTACTTGCGGTTTTTAATATTCCATCTACATATATCTTCATATTATTTGTGCCGCTATTTTTGTCATATGTTCCGACAATATACACCCATGTATTTAAACTAACTGCATCGGGCGAAGACACTACTCTCCAATTGCTTCCTCCTGATATTTCAAAAGCAAAAGTTGGATTTAATTCACCACTACTTGTGCCGGCACCCCACTGTAAACTATAATTATCACTTTTATTTACAATGTCATCAAAACTAACAGGTACCCTTGTTGGATATACCCAGGCTGATATCGTTACTGCATCTGTTATTGCTAAACTTGCTGAATTTGGTACAGACACATAATTGTTTGTTCCGTTAAATTGTAGTCCTTTCCCTAATAGCCCGGTTATCCATTGAGGACTGTTTATTAATGTCCCGGTATTATTATTACCTGATATATCGCCCGCTGTTGTTCCACCGTTTTCTTCAAATCTCCAATAACCGACTAATGTTGTTGCTAATAATGTTTTTCCACTCGGACTGTTTGACAAGCCTGACCAGTTTATTATTTCATCTCCTGCTTTGATACTAAAATAAAATGTTGTGTCTACAGTAAGTCCGTTTACAATAAATGTTTCACTGTTACCTGCCGCTCTTGGTATGGGTTCGCCAGTACATTGGATTGCACTTGCAAAATTGCCGCTTGTTATAGGCGTTCCTGCTAAATATCTTATGTCATAACTTGTTGCAATTCCTGTTGTGCCGTCATCGCCAACCGATGTCCAATTTAGAGTAACTGTATTTGATGATGTGCTTACTATACTTAGATTGTTTATTGTTGAAGGTGCCGTTGTGTCTACTACACTACCACTGTATTCCCATCTGCCTATATCAGGGGCACTTCCGGTATATGGTAATCCTACATTTACTCCGGTATTTATACATGGACTGTTACTGTTTAATTGATAATATGTATCCCAGCGGTTACCTGTCGCTCGTATGCTTGGATTTGTGGTTATGTTTCCCAATATCGTAAATCCTGTTGTATCCCCAGTTGAGATTTGATAATTATCGTTATTATAAAAAGTCCAGTTCGCCCTTGATGGCGTACCTGCACCACCGATTGAAAAAATATTAACTGAGTTATCACCATAAAAAATATTATTGGCAATATGAAGGTCAGTAATCTTGGAACCGGAAGCAAAATCTATTCCTATAGCATACTGCTCACTAGGTAAATCAAAAACATTATTATAAATATTGCAGTTATGTGCCGCATTGGTTGCTGCTCCAAACGTTATTGCTTTTATACCGTTATTTTGAAAAATATTATTTTTAATTGTGATATTGTTATGGTCATCAAGGTTCCACATTGCTATCGCCGAATCAGGATAGCCGTTAAAATAGTTGTTTGATACAATAAAATCGTCGACTGCAAGTTCCAAAGCATATAACTCAAGAGTCGGAGCAACATACGTAAATTTGCAGTCGTGAATATTTACTCCGTATGCATATGAACCTTTATCTGAACCTAATAGAGATAACCATCCTAAGAAAGTGTTGTTATACATTTCTACGCCGCCTTCAATAGACCAAACTTCGATGTCGGCATAGTAACAAGAGAAGTAACTGTCGTGTATCTTTACATCCTTCCAATGGTGGATACCGCTGCTGGATATACCCGAACCTAGCGGCTGATTAACCTTTTCGTTAAAAGTACACGAACTTACTTCAACACCCTGGACATAGCCCAAGGTTAACCCGTTATTTCTATTATCCTGGAAGGTAGTGTTAGCGATATAAATTCCGGTTACATATACCCCATTACTGCCGCAAGTTCTTAATGCACCATCGTTATCTTCAGAGTTTTTAATAGTCACCCTGTTGCATGTTATATTATCCCGCAAATCAAAACTCAATAGTCTTGTCCCCTTATGATTGCCATCGATGGTAATATCAGTAACACTTTGGTTGCCGTTTGCATGTGAACCGGAAGTGCCATCAATCATTACCCCGGAAAAATTACTTTTTAGTATTGCCAAAGCCTGACTCTCTCCCTGTAAACTTTTTGATACCGGCAGAGTTAGGGTAGAATTAAGCAGATATGTCCCGTTGGGAAAGTATATTGTTCCGCCGGCAGGACAGGCGTTTATTGCATTCTGTATTGACGTTGCATCGTTGGTTGTACCGTTTCCCGTTGCATTATAAGGAGAATCTTTTACATTTACTAATAATCCGACTGCACTTGTTTTTCCGCTTGGACTATTAGACTGGCCTGACCAGTTTACTATTTCATCACCTGCCTTGATACTAAAATAAAATGTTGTGTCTGCAGTAAGTCCGTTTACAACAAATGTTTCACTGTTACCTGCCGCTCTTGGTGTGGGTTCGCCAGTACATTGAATTGCACTTACCCAGTTACTGCTTGTTATTGCCGTGTTAGCCAGATACCTTATATCATAACTTGTTGCTGTTCCTGTAGTACCATCGTCGCCTACACTGGTCCAATTAAGAGTTAGAGAACTCGTAGTTGGAGAGTTCGTAGATAATGTATTTACTGTGCCGGGTGCGGTTGTGTCGCCATATTCCCATCTGCCTATATCAGGAGCAGAACCAGTATATGGTAATCCCACATTTACTCCTGCATTCATGCAGGGACTGTTGCTGTTCAACTGATAATATGTATCCCAACGATTGCCTGTGGCTTTTATTTGCGGATTGGTATTGGTAATATTACTACTTTGTGTAAATCCCGTAAAATCAGTATTATTAATTTGATAAGTAAGATTGTAAGAAAATGTAGCATTTGTTAGCGTTCCACTTCCTTCTCGCGTTATTACAGCATTACCTAAATTATCTCCAATAAATATATTGTTTTTAATATCAACATTGTTAAGCGTACCACCCGAGGCAAAACGCATCTTAAGTGCCGGAGCGGCACCTTTACTGCAATGAAATACATTGTTATATATTTTAAAACTGTTGAATCCTGCAGGAACCCCTGCAAAGATAGCATGCCATTGTTGATTATAAAAAATATTATTATTTATTGTTATGTTATTGTGGGCTCTATCCTCCCACATATCTATTGCGCCCTGGGGGTACCCCTCAAAATAATTTCTTTCTATTATCGCATCGCTTATAGTTAATTCTATACAATATTTACCTTGATCAATACCATTTACTATATAAAGGTTTTCTATAGAATATATAAAAGTATTGTCATGAATATATAATCCGTAACTCTTTGCCCCTTTATTGGTTCCAAGCAATGAAAGCCACCCGTGGAATTTATTATTATATATCTCACAACCGTCACTCATAGTCCATAACTCTATGTCAAGATATCTACTGACTATATTACAATCATGTATTTTGAGATTTTTTACAGACGGATTGTTAGGCAAGTAGAATTTTATACCGCCGCCCTGAGTTGATAAAGTATTAGTTATTTGAACATTTTTGATTTCACAACCATCAATTCTGTGTATTCTTATAGCTCCCTGGTCATACTTAAACCAACCACCGGGTAAATTAGTACTGATGTTTGAAAAAGATGAATTATATATATTTACATTATTTGAATAACTTGCTGAATCATCTCCATATAAAATTATCCCATTTTCCGCTATGTCTCTTACATCTAATTCGCGCATTACAACATTATTTCTCTTCTGTACTCGTATTGCTTCCTTTACCGTGTTGTTTCCTCTTATTGCTAAATTTGATATTGTTTGATTTCCGTTACTTATGGAAGATGATTGCAAACTTAATAATATTCCGGCGTAACTGCTGTTTATTATTGTTTGAGTAGGACCTGCTCCTTCTATATTGATTCCAAGCGGCACTACTGATTGTGCGGTTTCATTAAAAGTTCCTGCATTTAAGTGAACGGTATTCCCCGAAACTACCGGGACATGACTTACTGCGTATGCTAACGTCTTCCAAGGAGTTGATGAACTGCCGTTACCCGTACTATCGTTTCCGGTAGTTGCTACATAATATACCGCTGAGTTTAAGAAATTGCTTAAAAATATTCCCGGCAAAACCACCAAAACCAACCTTAAATATTTTTTCATCATCACCTCCATTAAACTGCAATTCAAAATTTAAAATTATAAATGTAAAATGTATGTGAAAACCTTTTTTATAATTGCCTTTATTAAATTACTCCTTAATTTTTTCCGCCACTGAGACTTAGGCGGATCCGCTGAAGTTTTAGTAGCGGAAATTTGATATTTTTAATTTTTAATTATCTTTTAGAATTTCACCAGTAACGACACTCTATGCGCACTGCCAAGGTCTCCAAACGGCATAAACGCATAGTCTATCTGCATCTGCGATACCTTTAAACCGGCACCTGCTGTTAAGCCGGTTAACCCGCCTATTGCATCATTGCCACCTATCTGATATTTGTAGCCGC
>MGVS01000061.1 GCA_001800605.1 Elusimicrobia bacterium RIFOXYD2_FULL_34_15 | reverse complement strand
AATTAGAATAAAAAATATTCCGAGTAAAAAACCAATAGCAGCTGAAACAGCTATTTTAATGCTTTTTTTCAAAGTTGTCTGAACATTTGCCACATAAGGTGCTCTTAATAAAACGGTACTTTTATAGTCTGCCCTATCTTTCGGCAAATTTATTTTACTAATTTCAATCATTAATTTTTCATTTTCTAAATTCATGCTCCTTATACTGGACATGATACTATCTTTTTCAGTTTTTAAACTTGTTATATTACTTCTAATCTTTTCCATTAAATCATAATTCCTGTTAAGTAGTTCAGTATTTCTTTGTATCAAATTTGAAAGTTTGTCGCTTAATCCTTTATCGGCATCAACTTTTTTCATTATATAGTCTTCATTTTGTTTTGAAACCTTTTTGTAATCACCTTCCAAGACCGGTAACCTCTCCTCGGTTTCTTTAATTTCTTTATCAATAATTAGCAATCTTTCTTCCTTTGCTTTTATTTCATTCTTATTAAACATAATCATATTGTTATAACTTCCGATAAAAGGTGAATCCTTCCTGTCCATTGTAGATAATTTTAAATCAATATTTTTTTCGTTTTCTTTGTATATTTCTTCATACAAACTCTGTAACTCATTTAAACCCAAATCCCTGTCTTTTCTTAACTTTTTTGTAGTTATTTTTACAATCTTAAATCCTTTAGGATACAGAGCAGTAAAACTAATTTTTTCCTTGAACGGATCTAATTTAATTTCTCTTAATACCCTATCGTTAAAACTACCTTCTTTTATTTTAGTAATAAAATCATCTAAATTATATAATGTACCTTCAGTGTCTACCAGCATAGATAATTCATAGATTTTTGGCGGTACTAGTACCACAACACATGCTATTGAAATAAACGATACTACACTGAATAATAGTATATGCCTTCTTTTTATCATCAATTTTGCTAAACCTATCAAACCTATTTCTTTTTCAATCTGTGTTTCTTCCATAATCCATCCTCCTATAAAAAACATATTATATCATAAAAATTATTTTTTTTCAATTTTATATCCTAATTTTGCAGCTTTTTCAAATCTAATATATGCATAGTCAATCAAACCCAAACGTCTATCTATTCTACCTAATTGATAATTTATAAATCCTAACCAAGACTTTTTTTCTATCGATGAAAATATAATTTTATCTATAAGAACATCTTTACCTTCAGTATAATTATCATAAATAAACCAAAAAGGTTTTAACCCACCTTCTTCTGTTTTATATAAAATACTATATTCTTTCCAATTCCTACTTTCAATTTTAATCTTTCCAATTTTCTCTTTATATTTGTTGTTACCGATTTCAATACTTATTTCAGGCAAATCCTTCGGGATATCACCCTTTACAATTAACTTTATTTTAATTTCTTCACTTTTTCTTAGCGCAACCTTAATTAACGAAAAATATCCTTTACCTTTAAGTAACAAACCTTCTTGCCATAGCATTCCGCCACCTGTATAGTAATTTTCCACTTCAAATACCTGATATTTATAATATGAAAATTTACCTAAAACTAAAAAAGAAATAAAAATACTGATAATAACCGCAGTGATTTTTAATACTTTTTTTTTGTCATATTTTTCTTCAATAACATTCTCTTGCTTTTTATAATAAATCAATAGAACTATAAATATTATAATAAATAGAATAGTTAAATGATACGTTGTGTCAAATATTTTCAAAAAAGACGGAAATAAAGGAGTTAAATCAGGAAATAATCTTACGGAATACAATCTATCTAATATTTCATTTCTTCCCGTTAAATCAGAAGGACTATGGGTTCTATATTGAGGGAATAAAATAAGAATATAGTACATTACAAAAGACCATGCTATAGCAAAATAATTTACTAATTTCAGCCATAATCTCCTACAATGATTTAAAAACACGCCATAAAATATTATCAAAATTGGAATTATTGTAACTATATATCTTGTCGCAGGGGAACCTCCCAAAGATGACCAATCCGGTCCCTTTGAAATTAAATTGTAATATGGCAAAAATAGCAGTAACAATAGTAAAACAATTTTTTTATTGGTTTTCAACAAGCTTATAATGCCGAGAAAGCTAAATATATATACAGGAGCATGCATGAGCAATCCCCTTTCCTGATCCAACATAAGACCAAAATCGCCTACTGTAATTATATATTTAAATTTTTGCAGTATTGGTTTATAATAATTTGATATTTTTGAAATAATATCAAAACCAATTAAATATTTATCATAAAAAAAAAGTAAAACTCCGAAAATTATAAATAATAAAACGAAATTTAATAACACTTTTTTATTCTTTTTAATCGAAATAATTATCGAAATAAATAATGACAAAGTCAAAATAAGATATCTTTCTTTAATAATTGTTAATAATATTGCCAATAAAAACATTGTTATTATATCGATTAAATTATATTCTTGTAAAAGTAATTTTCTTATTATATATGTCACGATTAAAGCGGCTATAATTTCCGGATATGCTAAAAATGAATATATACCTATCGGCAAAGAAAAAGCACCTATAATCATTGCTAAAAAACTTGAACTATTTGATTTTGTTAAATGAAATATAATTTGAAATATATTTAATAATAGTAATGCACCAAAAATATTCATCAGTAAACTAATAGCAAAACGACCACCCAAGACAAATCCCGGAATTAGTATAATTGTAAACGAAGGAGATATGCCTGAAATAAAGCTTTTCCAATTTTGACCATACGATTTTAAACTGCTGTGATACGATAAATTATCTTCGCTCTCTAAATTATTACTAATATCCCTATCACCATCTTTTATTAAACTTTGCGTTATTATTAAATTTCTCGGTTCATCACCATCAGCGTAAAAGCATGCGTTTACCCATGGCGTTATTAATAAATATATAGTAAAAATACTCAGGAATATTGACCATTTTATACCTTTACTTACTTCAACATTTTCCTCATCTTTTATATTCTGCCATAGGAAAGAGAAATATATAAGCCCTTTGATTATCAAAGTGCTTAGATAAAAGTTACCTAATACAAATTGTGTATTAAAGTTTTTGTAAAATAGTTCTGTTAAAATAAATATTGGAATTATTAATAAGGAAAATTTATCATATTTAAGGTATTTTTCTATTTTTTCACTAAACCCAAAACGGTTGTTTATTAAATAAAGGAAATTAAAGAATATAAAGACAAGAGAAACCCATAAAGGTGCATAAAAAACTTTCCACATATCATAATAATCTTTCCGCACAAAGTTAGAAAAATTCTTATTTTGCCATATAGCTGACATTACTAATCCTGAAATAATTATAATAATTGTTGTAAACACAGAATGTTTTATTAAACTATTGTTTCCACTTTTAAATATTAGCTTTATATATAAGAAAAATAATATTAATATTCCAAAAATATAAAATGTTTTAATACGCAAAGTACCATAGTTATCTAAAATAAAATCCTTTATTTTATAGGAATTTTGAGTAAATAATAAATCGGTGAGAGAAATGTTATTTCCGGAATATTGATAAACCCTGAATTGAACTTTTGGCAAACCGCCCGGAATATAAAAATCAATTTGTATTTCCTGAGGATTTTGATTTTTAAAATCAGATATAGTTAAATTCTTACGGAAAGCAATCTTGGGATGGTTTTCTATATCTATATCACAATAACCTATACTTTGGTTATTATTATTAAAACTATTTAATAACAACTTGTATCTAACTGAATACTTCCCTTCTTTTAACGACACATACGGACCGTATGCCAAATAACCTTCATTGCTATTATCCGTTTTAATTTGACTATTT
Source organism: Elusimicrobia bacterium RIFOXYD2_FULL_34_15 (assembly GCA_001800605.1). Lineage (GTDB taxonomy): Bacteria > Elusimicrobiota > UBA8919 > UBA8919 > UBA8919 > UBA9627. The sequence goes on along the minus strand of MGVS01000061.1, from coordinate 31,642 downwards.
TTCTCAACCATACCGACAACGCTGTACATCGGTAATTTGCTTTTAAATATATCAACTGTCAATGATTTCTTGAATATAATATATTCATATCTAATTGAAAGAAAAGACACTAATATAATAGCAACTAGAAACAGTATTTTTTTAACTAGACTATTCATTTCTTTAACACCACAATACCCATTCTGTTTTTATAAAATACCATCAGGTAAATTGCAACCATTATTCTTACTACATTAAATTTAAACATTTTTTTTAAAATGCTTCTCTCAGGATGAAGATAAATTGCTTTGTACAATTGAATCATTCTCGGATATATCTTATATTCTCTAAATCCGGCTTCTTTACCGATTTTTATAATCAAATCAGGAGGCATGTCTTTCTCGGTAACCTTGTATTTATTTGCCGCATCAAGTGACTCAAGATTACTGCCATGTCCCTTTCCGGGTTCACATACTATTAAAACACCGCCATCTTTTAATGATTTATAAACACATTTTATAGCTTCTTTCTCATCTTCTGAATGATGAAGTGAATCATAAAATACCGCACAATCAAATTTGTTATCTAAATTCATGTTTTCATAATCACATTCAATAAAGTTAATATTCTTTAAACCTTCTTTGTCTTTATTTTTATTAGCGCAAACAATCATGTCTTCTGCTATATCCTGACCTGTAACTTCATACCCTCTTTTAGCAAAGAAACAGCTTGTCCATCCTGTCCCGCATCCTAAATCCAAAAGTGTAGCAGGCGGTTTAGGTAACAATTCCATTATGGCTCCAAGTTCCATTAAATAATAACCGCATTTTTCATCAGAAAAAGGTTTGTTTATTGCATGTTCAATCCCAGCTTGTCCGATGTTTTTTAAATAGTCTTTTTCACCTTGTTTAGGCATCAATATTCTCCGTTTATTGTATTTGTGTTAAAAATCTATTAATGTACATTTCCCATAGAAATTTTTCTTTCAGAAATTTATTAGCATTGTTCCCCATGATTTCAGCAGCGTCTTTATCTTTGCTAATTGTTTTTATTGCATTAGAAATCTCATTAATATCCGAAGGGCTTACCAGCAAACCTGTTTTTCCATTAATTACCAGTTCAGCAGGGCCGCCATGATTACTTGCAATTGAAGGTTTAGAAAAATAAGCTGCTTCCAAATATGGAAGTCCGAACGGTTCATCATAAGGTAAATATATTACCGCTAAACAATTTTTGTAATAAGATAACAGTTCTTCTCTGCTTACATAACCCAATAGAAAAACTGTATCATTTAAATTATTTTTCAATATCATATTTCTTAAATAGTTTTCAAGAGGGCCTTTTCCGATAATATTATATTTTATTTTATCAAATTGTTTATTTTCCTTAATTCTTGAAAACGATTCAACTATATTTTGAATATTTTTACATGTTTCCAACCTGCTTATTGTTAAAAAATATTCTTGCCCAGTCTTATGGTTTGATATATTACCTGTATCAATATCCTTTACGCCGGTATAGCAGGTAACAACTTTATTATTTTCGTAAATATGTTCTACTTGATTTTTAACAAAATTACTTAAAGTCAGTATTTTATAAAATTTTCTCACAGACTTTCTATCAATATATTTAAGTAAAGGTTTATATAATTCCTTAAAAACATATTTTATCTTGCTGGAATATTTTATTTCCAAATTTTCATTTAAATCTTCATGTAATACCTCTAAATTAGACGGTGTATTTAAATTACAATGTTTTTTATATAAAAAACGAGGTGGCTCATTACACGACCATATTATTTTAGGCAACTTTTTACCGCTAATAATATTTGCTATTCCAACCCATAAAGATGCAGGAAAATTGTGGATATTAATTACATCAAAATTTCTTAGTTCATTCTTCAGGTAAATACCGGCAAATATCATTTTAAAAAATTTACTATCAATTAAATATTTAGGTATCTGAATAACCTTTAGCTTTAATCCTTTTATTTTTTCAAACTTTTCTTTCCAATCTTTAAAATCAGTGCAAAAAAGTGTAACCTTATGGTTTCTTTTTTCTGCCAAATCTTCACAAAGCCAGAAGATTACATTTTCTGCTCCGCCTTTCACACTAAAATCCGTATGTACAATAGCTATTTTCATTTTTTTAATGCACTTTTTAAAAATTTATAAAGTTTCATGTTTTTATTTCGTATAATTGAAGATATTGTCGAAGAACTAGTCATAACGCTCAAAAATACATGTTTATCATATTTACTTAGTAATTTCTTAAAATCAAAAATTGATTTTACGGAAATCCCTTTAGATAAAAACCATTTATCCATTAAAAATATAACTGAAAAAACCACAATGTTACGTCTTTTATATTTTAATAATTTACTTTCAGGTAAATCAAGTTTTAAACCGAATTCATATATACGATTAAACATTTCTAAACCGCTAAATGCTTTTTCGAAATTTTCTGAAGAACCGTCGTTATTGGGATGTGCCCTTGCAACAAAATGATGTCCTCTAAGATACCCGACTCTTCCGCTTAAAACAAATCTAGATAATATTTCGTAATCAAGACCAAACGCATCCGGCATAAAAGCATTCAATTCTTTCGCTCTTTTAATACTAAAAACTGCGCCATCGTTGAAATTTAAAAATAAATAGATACCTTTAACTTTCTTCCCGCCGTTTTCAAGCCACCAATCAACGTCTGTTATCTCAGGAATATCCGGATCAATAGCGAACTCTTTTATTAAACCTTTTTCATCCTCAATTCTTCCCAAAGAACCGGATATGACTATTTCTAAATTTTCTTTCAAAATAAGGTCAATACTTTTTTTAAGATGTTCATTGTCTATAAGATAATCATCATCACAAATAAGCTTTCCGTATTCACCTGTTGCATATTTGTACAAAAGATTCTTCCAATTCGGGATAGGTCCAATATTAACTTCATTACGGTAATATCTAACCCTATTATCCGATAAGTAGTTTTCCATCAATACTTTTGTACTATCGTTAGAACAATTGTCAGATACAATAACTTCAAAATTTGGATAATTCTGAATTAGGATGCTATCAAGACATTCTTTCAGATATTTCGATCTATTGAATGTAGGTACCATTACGCTAATTTTTGGATAATTCATTTTATTAAAAAACCATTTGGTCTTGATTACGCAGTATCTGTGTAATCTGCTTTCTAATCTGTGTAATCATTTGTTGGCTCGCCACCATTCCAAAACTGACGTTAGCGTGTCTTCCAGCTTGTATTCAGGCACCCAGCCTATACTCTTTAATTTTGTATTGTCACCTAAAAAATCAGGAACATCTGACGGTCTTAGCCTATCTTTATCTACCTCAACCTTGATTTCTTTTCCAGAAAGTTTTATTAGTTTATTTAGTATTTCTTTAACTGGAATAGATATTCCGCTACAAACATTATACACATTACCCGGTACTCCGTAATTAATGATTCTCCAATATGCGTTTACGACATCTCTTATATCCGAAAAATCTCTCTTAGCTTCGAGATTACCTATCTTTATACTTTTTATTTTTCCATTTTCACAATCTACAACCTGCTTAGCAATGTCAGAACACACATAACCCAGCGATTGTTTCTGACCCATGCAGTGAAATGTTCTAGTAAAAAAAACTTTTGTTTTGTAATTATCGAAATAATATTGCCCTACTTGTTCTTGGAATTTTTTGCTAAGCGCGTACGGACTTACCGGATTTAACGGATATTCTTCCTTTATCGGCATTTTACTTTGTGGAACTTCACCATACTCTTCTGCAGAACCCGTCATTAGAACTTTTGATTCCGGGATTATTTTTTTAATAGATTCAAATAAATTTATCGTTCCTATAACATTAGTTTGAAAAATAGGTGCGGGATTTTTAAAAGAACCTATAACAGTAACGTACGCAGCAAAATGAAAAACCACATCCGGCTTAACTTCATCCAATATCGTATCTACTGATTTAGTATCATTTATCATGTCGCATTCCCAAAGTTTTGCTTTGTTAAATTTTTCTTTAAAACTGTTTTTTCTATTAGAATTCCAATACATCCCGTAAATATCAATATCTTTCGTATTTGTTAGTAAATCATACATAAAATTTCCCGCAAACCCGGTGATACCGGTTATCAATACTTTCATAATTTTCCCCTCACAATGTCTATAATATTATTATGTATTTGTTAACAAGCTTTAAATAACTTATTATCTCTTTTCTGCAATTGCCATTAAATTGCCCGTGTAAACATCACCCATAAGATTACCGTTAACGCTCAACATATAAAATCTAATTAGATTCTGCCAAAACAGCCACCACATTAAACTTGCAACCAATCTTTTTAAACCATGGCTTGGCGGCATTACCGAATAAATATTTATATTTTTAAAACCTGCAATATCCAATATTTGGCGGGCGCTTCCGCTCGTGAATGCGGTTTCGTGTGTAATATCTTGATATAAAAATTCATTAAATAAAGATAACGCGTTTGGTAATTGTAATATCACACGGCCGTTAATTTTTAAAGCATTATGAACTTTATTAAGAAGTTGCAGCTCTTCCGATTTTTCGATATGCTCTAAAATATCAATCATTATTATAGCATCGTACTCTTCTCTTTTGTTATTAAGGAAATCAAATGCAGAAGCACATTCTACAGAGTCGAATCCATTTTGAATTGCTGCTTTTATCTGTTGAGAACTTATATCAATTCCATGAATATTATGGTAACCCCTGCTTTTTAAATAATAAAGCAATCTTCCATGACCGCATCCGATATCAAGTATTTTTGCATTTTTGTCAGAAGGTAAAAACCTATTATAATTAATATGATAATAATTCTTCCAACGTTCCAGACCTTTTATAGAAACATCTTCATAATTAGAAAGATGTTTGTTATAATTATCGTAAATACTGCCTTTTAATTTTATATCCATATTATGTCCTTTGAGAAAATCTTTTTAATACTATAAACGACTGAATAGTATCTGATATGGCAATTGGAAATACTAAAACAACCTGAGCCCAGCAAATTCCTGTTATGCCATATTTTGTCCCCAATAATATTGACAACGGTATTACTGCAATGCATGCCAAACCATTCCATAATAATTGTAATTTTAAATTGTTAAAAGAATTTAAAAACACCGAGAAACAATTACCAATTCCGAAGAGTAAAGACCAAACCCCAAGCAATAAAAATAAAACCTTTAAATTAATTTCCTTTCCAGTCCATAAAAAAATAAATTTTGCACCGAAGAAATACAATAATATTATAAATATTAGAAATGCAATAAAAGTAATAATAAAGAAATAGTTTAATATTTTCTTTATCCAAACTATATCTTTTTTCTCAAGTGCTTCAGTGTAACTAGGCCAAACAGCTATAAGTGCAGACATATGCATCCCTATAACCAAAAGACATATTTTCTTTACCAAAAAATAATCACCCGCAAAACCTATGCCGGATATTTTACTTACAACAAAAGTATCAACTGAAAAAAATATTCCCGCGAAAATCTGCAGTAAAACAAACTGAACGCTGGAACCAAGTAATTCCCTTATCTTTTCAATTAAGCTATTAAAAGAAATTTTAATGAAAGTCCATTTTCTTTTTATTAAAAAAATAAAAAAAGACAAAATATAAATAAACAAACCAATGAATACAAATAGCAGTGCGATACTTACAAAAGAACTTCTATAATGGATTAATATATATACCAAAGATAGAGTTAATAGAGGAACCAGAAAAGAAAACAAAGAATTAAGATAACTTTCCTGATAACTAAAATAACCGGCTGATAAAGCAATAGAAAAAGGAATACTAATTACTATAATAAATAAATTTGTATTGAACAACAGAGTTCCCATGCTATTAATATTCTGTTGCGTCGTATTAAAAAGTAATGGCCACGGTATAAATTGTTTAAAAATAAGAATAAGCGGAAGTAAAATTATTATAAAAAAAATAAGTCCGTAAAATACTGAGAAAAAATATATTTTATCTTCCTTATCGTTTTTGTGAGCGAAAAGTTGCGAAAGTTTATTCTTTAGCGAATTTGAAAACCCTAAATCAAATCCGCTAAAAAGTCCAGGCATAGTAATTAAGAGCGCCCACAGGCCAAATTCCTCACTCGTAAAATATCTAGCCAGAATCCCTGTAGTTACAAAAGCAAGCAAAGCACATCCTATCCGAGATACAACCAAAGAGCTAGATCCAAAAATAAGATTTTTAGTTCTAATACTTTTACTCTTAAAAAATTGTATCATATTTATATTGTTTTTTTGTCCCTTTTAATTTTCTTAAAACTTTTTGTAAAAAATTAAACATTTTTTCATTTTTAATTCTAATAAGCCAGCAGATTGTAGAGTATTCTGTCATTATTTCAAAAAATATATTCTTTTCAACCCTGCTTATTGTTTTATAAAATCCATATATAGATTTAACGTTAACGCTATTTTCCCTAAACCATTTGTTCACCAAAAATATAGAAGTGAAAACAATAAGGTTTCGTTTCTTAAATTTTAAACATTTTTCTTGCGGCAAATCCTTTACAATTCCATAATTGTATAAACGATCGAACATTTCAGTGCCGCTTAAAGCTAATTTAAAATCCTGAGCACCGCCATCGTTTTCAGGGTGAAGTCTTGCAGCAAAATGATGTCCATCCAAATACCCCGTTTTCCCGGATAAAAGAAATCTAATTAATATTTCATAATCCAAACCAAAAGCATCGGGTATAAATGCTTCTAATTCCTTAGCTTTCTTTATTTTAAATATTGCACCGCTATTAAAATTTATAAACAAACGATGCCCTGTTGATTTTTTACCGCCATTATCAAGCCACCAGTTTGTATCTGTTATTTTTGGAATATTAAAATCATAGCTAACTTCTTCTATTTTTTTTTCTGATTTCCCAATTAATATTTGAAGACATCCGGATACTACCAAATCAATATTTTCCGAAGTAATCAAATCCATTCCTTTTTTCAAATGTTCCTTATCCAAAAGATAATCGTCATCACAAAGAAGTTTTCCGTATTCACCTTCGGCATAATCATATAAAAGCTTCTTCCAATTATTTATAATTCCAATGTTTGTATCATTTCTATAATATCGCACTTTTTTATTAGATAAATACTTCTCCATTATTTGTTTGGTATTATCGGTTGAAGCATTATCAGAAACAATAACCTCAAAATTAGGATAGTCCTGGACTAAAACTGATTCAATACAGCATGATAAATATCCGGATCTGTTATATGTTGGTATTAAAATACTTATTTTAGGATATTGCATTTCACATCCTCTTTTTTACTAATTGCAAAGCTATTTTTCCGCACTCCTCTAAATTTAAAAATCCGCTGTTTTTGCCCCAATATCTTATCGAACCATTACGCCAGCGATTCAAATGTTCCAAAAATAGCATAGGAATAAATTTTTCTATCTTTGATTTTAATTTTAATTTAGTTCTTAAATATTTCCTTAGTTTGTTCGCATTATTACGAAATTCTTCGGATTCCTTTAAAAGATATTCATCTAAAATGCGCCATGCTTCATTGACATTAACCTTATTATTTTCAAGTAGTACCAAAGAAGAAATACTCCCGTCTATCAAACTCTTCTTATTAAGCTGCGGAAGATCCTTATAACACTTACGTGTAATCTCAAAAGTCTGTGCTACCAGCATGGATACTGTCGGTAAGTTTGGTTCTAATATTTTAATAAAACTTTTATCTTCAAACTCTTCCAAAAATTTCTTTGAAGCAGGACCTAGATCAAACGTTTGGCTTGCACCTATGCTTTCCTTGAATACTCCGCCTATAGCCATCGGACGTTCCATAACAACATAATTTTCTACATGCTTAAGAATAGCAACAACACAGGAATAATCCGGACATGGCGGTAAAAACATCTTTTTTTGAGTACTTATTGCTTTTTCCACTATCTGTCTATGGCACATGGAATTAAGAAATTTAGGTGTCGGAATACCATACCAAATACCCTGGTCGACAACTTTTTCCAGGCTTTCAACACTTTCTACCACATAAGGTTGTGAATTAAATCTCGGTATCAACATACTATTTCTTAAACGTTTATCTGACCACTCGTGCGAAAGATATTCACACAGATGCCATGCTATGACCTTCTTTCCGAAATTATTCAATATTGACAGTGTTTTTTCAATAGCATCGGAAAGTAAATACGAATCATCGGTAAGATAAGTAATATATTCTCCGCGAGCGTTTGAAAGAGCAAAATTCCAGCTTTCAGGCATATCTAATGCCTTCGCAGTCCTTACATATCTGATTTTCGGACTACTGAAAGATTCAACAACTTTTTTAGTATCTTCGGTAGAATAGTTGTCACTTACAATAATTTCTAGATCTTCATATGTCTGTAACAATGCACTCTTAAGTGCGGTTTTTAAAAGATGCGCTCTATTGCGAGTCGGCATTACTATTGATACTTTAGGCATTTTTACCCCATTTTAATCTGTGCTTTTTTTATTTTATTGTTGTGGCACAAATTTTACTTTAAGTATGTTAAGCCTGCTAAAAATCACTTTTTTAAAATCTTCACTGATTAAAAAATAGCTGCCTATAAGAAAAACAATGGAAGCGCTTATATAAGCTAATATTAACGCAAAAATAGAGTAGTTGTTATTTAAATATAAAACTAACCATGCTAAACCATAACTCAAACTTATAAGAATGAAGATTCTAAGAATATGCCCGTACCATTCAGATACGGGAATTATAAGACATTCGGAACAAATCCTTGGAATTGCATAAGAATAGGCAAATAACTGATAAAATATCCATGAAAAACCTGCTCCGTTTAATCCAAAAAAATATATTAATAACGCCGTAACCGGAAGAACGATAAATAAAGCATAAAAATTGGATTTAACAGAAATCTCCGGTTTTCCTACTGATAAAGAAAAGAAATACGGGACATTTAAAGTTCCGTGCATATAAAAACCTATTGCAAGAAATGTAATCGGCAATAATAAACTTTTTGCTACCTCATTATTAAATACAAGTCTAAAGATAGGTATTGCAGCAAATGGAACCGCAGCAAAAATAGGAACTGTACTAAAACAAAGCATATCCTGCAGCTTTCTGTACTGAGGCATCATACAATCCCTGCCACCTTCTTTAAAAAGCGCAGAAAAAGAAGGAAAGGCAGCCTGTGCAATAGCGCTTGTCATTAGCGTTGCTTTAGAAACTGCGCCATATGCAAAGTTGTAGTATCCAAATACAGCAATCGATAAAAATTTACTTGCTATCACCTTATCGAATTGCATATGTATCATAGACAAGACGGAAATCAGCATCATGTTTGAAGTATATCCCAAATTCTTTTTTATAACACTATCATGATAAGCCGGTATAAAAGATTTCCATGAAAAAAAATAAAATGCAGAAAACAAATAACATATCATCCCGAGCAAAAAAGAAATAGCCATCCAACTAACAACAGCCATAAGCCCGCCGCCAATAGCAAGAATTACAATAATACCAAACTGTTGAAGTCCGGTAATAAAAACATCAATAATATTATTGAATTCCATCCTCTGCAAACCGCGAAATATACTTGCATAAAGCGATTTAGGCAATGCTGTTAAAGCAGCAATACCGAGGATCTGTAACACACGTTTTGCAGTAGCCGTATCCATAGATTTGAGATTAATCCATTTCTCTATGATAAACGGAGCTCCGAAATATATGATTACAGCAAACAAAATATAAATAGCCCAATGAAATAAAGATACCGTTTGTATAAGCTTATGTATATAATCGGGTTCATCTTTCACATGTGCAGATACTTCACGGACTACGGTGCTTGAGATTCCCATCTCCATAACTGCACATATAATGGCATTTAATGTAAATGTAAAATATATTATACCAAGGGCTTCACCACCCAGGCGATTAAAAACATATTTAACAGCGACAAGACTTAGAATTAAAAGCAATCCCTGTCCGCCGATATTATAAACAATATTTTTGGAAAGTTTAGACATTTCAGATTTTTCTCAAGAATGAGGATGGCCAATGGGTTATATTTTCCGAGAGTTCACTTTCATTGAAAATCCACATAGGTTGTTCAATTACAAAATCGGAATGTTTTGAAGCAAATTCTTTTGCTGCCTCAACTGGATTATCGGTTATCCATTCTTGTTTACCGCGAGGAACATCGTAAAGATATTTCATGCTGCCGTCTGTTGCAACTATGTAGGAATTTTTTGTTACAACTGAATAATATGCTTCCAATTCGCTTAATACGTGTTTTTTCGTATGATTTGAATCAAGAATAACTAATACGGTTTCATTGGGTTTTATAAGCGATTTCACTTGATTAACAATTTTAACATCCGTAGAACTTCCTTCAATCAGAGTTATAAGCGGTTTTAATTCATGTTTTTCTATCGCTTTACGGTTATGTGCCCGGATTTCTATATCGACACCAATAATCCTGCCTTTTTCCATAGCTTTGCATAAACTTGCGTAATAAATAAGTGACCCGCCGTGTGCTATACCTGTTTCGATAATTACATCTGGTTTTACCTTGTAAATTACTTCCTGCATACGAATCATATCTTCAGGTAATTGAATAACCGGACGTCCCATCCAGCTGAATGTATACGGATATTTCTGGTTCCAGCCTACTTTTAACCACTGGCGTGAAATTAGCTCAAATGCTTCTTTAGAATACAATTCTATAGAACGTTCTTTCCCGTCTATTACTTCCGTTAGTTTCTTTTCTTTTGTGTCAATTATTAATTTCACATTTTCTCCTTTTTATAGCCAGAAATTTCTTTTTTCCACCACTTTATAGTTTTTTCCAAACCGGAATCTAAATTATATTTAGGTTTCCATTTTAGTTCATTTTTCAGGCGTTTATTATCAGCAATCAAACGCAGAGGTTCACTTTTAGATGATGGAACAGCATTTAAACGAATTAAATCTTTTCTATCAAGTTTCTCTGCAATTTTATAAATTATTTGTTTCAGTGTCGCAGGCTGCCCGGAAGCAATATTTACCGAACCGCGTAAATTACTTTCTACAAGTGTAACAAAAGCATCAGCAACATCTTCGACATGAAGAAAATCTCTTACCTGCCTCCCGTGAGAACAATTAACCTCTTTTCCTTTAAGCAACGAATTTATTACTTCTGGAATCAAACGTTCTTTATTTTCGCCGGAACCGTATAAAAAGAAAATCCGTCCCCATGCATAACTTATATCTTTTTGCTCGGCTAAAGCACCTAACATAGTATTTAAAGAATTTTTACACTTTCCATATAAAGTCTTTGGTAAAAGAGGTGTTTTATCTTCACTTAACAATTCGTAATCCCAATTATATTCAGCACAGGTGCCTGCAAACACGGCACGGCGTCCGCCGTTCTCTAAAAAATTAAAGAATAGCTCGATACTTGCCTTAACCCATAAAACATTTTCAGGTGCAGTCCAGTATTTTTTCGGAACCGTATACCATGCTAAGTGCAATAAATGAGTCGGTTTTATTTTAGAGAATAAACTCTTTTTATCTTCCGGATCAAACAAATTACATTCATGCCAGCTAAGATTTTCTTTTTTCTCAGAACCCATTGTTATATTATTATCCACTGCGTAAACATGATAGTTATGTTTTAATAACAGCGGAATCACATGCCGTCCTAGAAAACCATTGGCGCCTGTTACAAGAATTTTTTTCATTTTTTAAAATTTTGGTATTTTGAATCTTTTTCAGACATTATTGGATTAGGTAAAGGCCATTTTATATTGAAAGCTTGATCATCCCACCTGACGCCTCTTGCACTTTCAGGATGATAAAATTCTGACATCTGGTAAAAAAGCTCGGTATTACCTTCTAGCGTCTGAAATCCGTGAGCAAAACCTGCCGGTATATAAAACATCCTATTATTCTTATCATTTAACTCCACAGATACCCATTTACAATAGGTAGTGGAATCCGTCCTTAAATCTATAATGACATCATAGATAGCTCCCCTGATGCAGCGTAACAATTTAACTTCCTCATAAGGAGCAACTTGATAATGCATACCGCGCAAGCTTCCCTTTTCTTTGTTAAACGAAATATTGCATTGTACAATTCGGGAATTAAGGCCGTGAGCATTGAACTCTTTCTGACAAAATGTGCGCCCAAAAAAACCGCGTTCATCTTCTAAACGCTCTATTTCAATAATATATGCACCTTTTAATTTAGTTTCTATAAACTTCATCTAAAAACCACTACTTCCGGAATGGGTTCTATAAACTTTCCGCCCCATTTTCTGATATAAGCCATCTGTTTCATAATTTCTTCTCTTATATTCCACGGAAGGATTAAAACATAATCAGGTTTATCCTGCTTTATTTTGTCAGGATGTTTTATTGGAATATGCGTACCCGGAAGATATTTATTTTGCTTAAAAGGATTACGGTCTACCGTATAATCAATAAAATCGGTTCTTATCCCGCAATAATTTAGAAGGGTATTACCTTTCGCAGGAGCTCCATATCCTACTATTTTTTTTCCTTCATTTTTTGCCTGAATTAAAAATTTTAACAATTTTCTTTTCGTTATTTCCACTTTGTTCCCAAATTTAAAATATGTCTTTAAGTCATACAAACCGGCTGATTTTTCTTTTTTTAATAAATCTGATACGCGTTTTGAAACTTTTTTTGTTTTATCATTTTTATGCTTGGCAAATATCCGCAGAGAACCGCCATGAGTGTAAAGCTCTTCAACATCAAATACTTCCAAACCATGCAAAGCAAATAAATTTTTCAGCGAATAAAAAGAGAAATATGAAAAATGTTCATGATATATTGTATCAAACTGGTTATCTTGAATAATTCTAAGCATGTGCGGGACTTCTATTGTTATAATCCCCCTGGAGTTTAAAGCAATTTTTAAACCTTCAACAAAATCATTAAGATTCGGATTGTGCGCTAAAACGTTATTGCCTATTATTAAATCAGCCAGCTTACCATTCTTTCCGATTTTTTTTGCATACAAAGCGCTAAAAAACGAAATGTCAGTCGGGATACCCTTCTTTATTGCAACCTTTGCAGTACCGGCCGAAGGCTCAACACCCAGGACAGGAATATCATGTTGTTTGAAATATTGCAACAAATATCCGTCATTACTTCCAATTTCAACAACAAAAGATTTTTTATCAAAACCGAACCGTTCAATCATCATTTCAGTATAATCGCTACAATGCTTTAACCAGCTTTCCGAATAGGAAGAAAAATAAGCATAGTCAACCGTAAAAATATTTTTCGCAGTTTCAAATTCATCTATTTGCACCAACAAACAACCATTGCAAATGTACACATCTAACGGATAGAATGGCTCCATTCTATTTAAATCATCCTTTGTAAGATACGCATTTGAAACAGGCGAGTTGCCAAGTGATAAAAAAGGTTTTGTTAATTTACTGCCGCACACTCTACATTTATCCATAACTTTTACCTCTTTAAATAATTTGTTTCTTTATAAGAAACTTTATTTTCTAATTTTCTTAATAACAGCACTATTTTCTTTTTGATAAATTATTTCAAATTGCTTTTTTTGCCTATCTGTTAACGGAGGCGTATTTAAATCATCTACAACGGCGATGCTTCCTTTCTTTGCGCTGTTTAGCCAATCGCTTAACGTAACCATCGGCTTTACAAAAACTTTATAATAATAAGCATCATTAAACGCTTCACCCATAAAACCCTGATGCATCCAGTTGCCAATATTAGGATGATGATAAATAAAATCAAACTTTTCTTTTATGTTTTTTCTTGCCCAATCTGTGGTTAAAAATACCGGTTCTTTAAATAGTTCTACATGAAAAGGTTTATAACTTTCTAAATTGTATATATACTTTCCAAACCATGCTATCAATACAACCCATAGTACAAACAAAACCTTATAAATCTTATCGCCAATAATATCACTTAGGGCAGTAATATATAATTTTCGCACAAGGTATAAAACTCCGGCTATGCATATAACACCAAGATACGGAGAAAAATATAATAATTTAGAAATCGGATACGGAGAAAGCTTTCCTACAAATTTTACCAAAACAATAAAAACACTGAGATAAAACAAAAATCCAATGATAAAACTATTCAATCCTAATTTCTTACGGAAAGAAGTCATTAATATCGGAATCCCTATCAAAGATAAAATTAAAAATTTACCGCCGATCTTATTCCCACCAAAATCTCCGAAATCTAAAAACCTGAAAGGTACGCACCAGCCATTTGAACTCAAAACATCCATTCCCATCTTTGTTGTTGAACCGGTAAAAGCATGCATAAGGGCTAAGAAAACTATCGGCAACAACACAATTGATAAATCTTTAATGATTGTTTTAATTGAAGAATAACTTAATTTATTCCTTAACACAACCATTATAAAGAAAGACAACATTAATATAGGTAAATGAAAAATATAAGTATACAAGGTAGCTATTCCTGAAACGATAAGAGCAGTATAACTAAACCATTTTTCATGTTTATCATATTCAACTAATGCCCATAAAAACGATATCATAAACATATAACTAAAATACATAGGGGCATGGAACAATTCATTAAAACCTAATTCGTAATACCCTCTTACCCAAAATAGCGTAAATACAGGTAATATTGCCATAAGTTTTGCATCTTTTTTAAGATTAAAAATACTTACAATTATAGAATATGCAATGGTTGCTGATAAAGTTACGGCAAACACTAAAACAATATGCATCATTTTAACAGCCGGAATACCTGTGAATTTAGATAACATAACGGTTATTAAATGATATCCAAACGGATAAGATTCTAATATTGAACCGGTAAGTTTTTTGTTATTATATAGATATTCAAGCCAGTTATAATGTAAAACACAATCATTGCTATAATTAATCGGCATAAATGTAGGAAGTGCCGGTCTTATCAAAGAATATCCTATAAAACCAAATACTGAGGCAAACAATATTGTATCAACCAAATTAAATTTTATATTAATTTTCAAATTAAATCTTTTCATTATCATGTAAAACAACAATAATTCTATACCTATTGTTATTATCTCTGCTATGGGAACAATTGGTATATGAAATTTATTAAACCAATAAGCATTCAGGATTAACAATGAAAATAAAGCAACGATTGAAAATTGAATTAAATAATTAAAAGAAACAGAATTATCCTTTTCTTCAGTTATAGAAAAATCAGATTCGATTATCTTCTGTTTTTTTCCATTTTTATTTTTTAACCAAAAATAACCGGGACTCAAAATAAAAATAGAAACTAATAATAAAATAAGATTATAAAGTAAAAAATTACTCTTAAGGAAATCATATCTAAGCCTAAAAGTTTTTGCATATAATTTTATCCCTGTTATTATAAATTCGTTCCCTCCATACTGAAAAGTCCTAAATTGTGTTTTTGGTAAACCATCAGGGACATTAAGTTTTAAATATACCGTATATGGATTTTTATTCTGAAAACTTTTTATTGCTAAATCGATATGTTGACCCAATTCAGGATGGCCTTCTATATCTACATCGCAATAACCCGCTATCCTTGAAGGATTATCATCTGATTTCAAATTATTCAAAAAAAGCTTTATTGCAACTTCATATTCTCCTTTTTTTAAAGGTAAATATGGGCCAAATGCTAACCATCCATCAACTAGATTCTCGGTTTTTATCTGGCCAGATGGATAATTTTTCCCTACCATGCTAAACATGGCATATTTTTTAAGTATGTTTATACTTCTTCCGTTCTTATACCATTTAGACTCAACATCAACTAAAAGAGCCAAGATTGATACAATTACGATTAGAATATAGAATTTTTTCATTAATTATCTCCGATTATATATTTAATTTATATTTAGAAAATATGGCATCTCGTTTTGTTTTTATTTCTACTGCAGAATACTTCTTTTGCAGTTTTTTGTTATATTCTTCAAGATTAAAAAAGAAAAATCTATTATTATAATTTGTAACAGGTTTTATTTTTAAAGTATCCGAAAGTTTTGATACAATATCCGGCCCGGCAGGAGCAAAAGCATCCGCAAAACCGTATTTATCTACATATATTCCATTAAATCCCACTAAAGATATTTCTTCTAAGAATTCGTTCAATGGTTTTGCAGTAACTTCCTTTTGCCATAAATCACATTCCCTGCCTTTCATTGAACCAAAACTCCAACGTAAAGTATGTGAATGCAAATATCCTTTAAACAATTCATAAGCACCCATCCAATACATTGTAGGACTTTCAGGAAAAGCCAGATACGGCAGCTGGAATATCATTGAGTTTTTTGGTACGGAACTTTCAATTTTTTTGATATAACCGGCAGTCTCATTATATTCAGATTGCACCCAAGTGGCGGGAAAGACAAATGTTTTATTGGTCTCATCCAATATGCCGAACACAAATATAAACATAATAAGTACATAGTATATAAATTTGGTTAATTCTGTTTTAATAAACTTATGATAAATTTTATCCAAAAGCAATACAACAGCAAACAAAGAAAAGAAAGAAATAAAAACACTTATTCTGTTGTACGCCCTCAATTGCGGAGAAATTAAAAATGCAAAAAGAGAAGAAAATCCGCCTATTGTTGCAAATAATACAGCAGCAACATTTAATTCACTCAAATTACCGGTTAAATCTTCATTTGAACAACTTGATTTTCTATAAAATAGCCATCCAATTAAAATAATAAAACCTATACTACCGACTAAACCCAAAACTGCGGCCCCATTTTCGTTGACTAATAGTGCTATTGCATAATATTTTTTATTCAATTTTGCAAATGCCGGTATTCTATGATCTGAAATCGGAAGCAGCATTTGTATAATTTTCAAGCCGTGAATTTCTGCGCCATTAGGGTCATAATGATATGTTGCCATATTCTTTCCATGCTTTAACTTGTAAACTATCGAAGGTGATAAGTTAACTATAAATCCTATATTTACTACCGCTAATAATATCAAAGCAGCTACAAGATTGGATATTTTCTTATGTGACAAATAAGAAGAAAAACCGGCAACAATAATAAATAAGCAAGCAAAGAAGGCATAATATATCCCTGTTGATGAAATTATAAGGCCTATTATCAAGCTAACTATCGATTTGTAATCTCGAAAGCTAAATTTACTATTTTCAGAATTTTTTTCTTTAATAAAAAAGGGCGGATTGTCGGAATATATCCATAATATTACCATTATAATCAGTGGAACAGCATAGTATGATACAACAAATAGGTGGCTAACATTCCTGAAAAAATGGGTTGGCAAAAAAGCATAAAGCAAGCTTGCTGCTGCTGCAGGTGCATATGAGATTTTAAATTGCCTGAATACAAACAACGCCGAAATTGCCGCCAATAAAAAAGTAAGTATGAAAAAAATATTCATTACTAACGCCCAATCGGAAGAAAATATTGATATTATCTTTATTATTAAAAAATGAACATTTTCTGACATTGGATAATCGTGCATTAAAAGGCCTGTTGGTGCTCCGGAATATTTATTATTCCAATACCAATTATTATCAATAGTTGATTTAATAGTCATGGCTGAGAATAATGCATCTCCGCCGTAATCAATCGGAACTCTTAAACTAGTTTTCCATAATTTAGTAATCCATAAAAAAGTTAGCAGACATAAAATAATAACCAGTACGTATTCACTGACGACTTTTGTTCTGTTTGAAGTTAATAAGTTAAAATAAATTTTAAATATAAATATTAAACAAGATATCATTATTATTGTAAGGATTAAAACAATAAGCTTTCTTATAATACCTGTCTTTACTGTAGCTATGCTTTTTCCGATTACCGATTGCAGCTTTATTGATTCAACTGAAAGAATATTCAATTTGTATTGATAAACGCGGAATTGAACATTAGCCAAATCCTCTATTACCCTGAATTTAAAGGATACGGTATTCGGATTTCGCTTTATAAAATCTCTATTAGTCAGCATTTTTATTCCTGATATAGATTCGTGCCCGTCAATATACACATCACAATAAGCAATTTTTTTCTCCATATCGTCATTTTTATTTAAATTGCTTAAATTTATTTTAAATTTAACTCTATATTTTCCTTTTGCTAATGGCACATTTTGTCCGAAAAGCAAAAAACCTTCTTTAGAACCATCACCATTAACCTGTTTACTTACATTATCTATTGTACCGACATGGGTAAATGAAGGATACGATTTCAAAACATTTATATTAGTATCTTCTTTAAATAACCAGCTCTTGTTGAGATTAAGAAAACCAAGTGTCAATATCAATACCAAAACACTGCCTTCTAATAATCTATTTTTTTTAACTTCTTTGTTTCTAAACCAATAATATTCAGGTATTAAAATTAAAAATAAAGCTATAATCAAAACAAAATTATAAAGAATAAAATTACTTTTTAGAATACCATACTTACTCCAAAAGCTCTTTGGAGATAACTTTAAGCCCTTTAGTGTAATTTCGTTTCCGCCATATTGAAAAACTCTATACTGTATTTTCGGAAGCCCTTCCGGGATAGTAAACTTCAAGGTTATCTTATAAGGATTTGTTTTTTTAAAATCATTAATAGTAAAATTCTGCTGATATATTAATGTTGGATGATTTTCAACATCAATATTTACATAACCAACTACTTTTGAAGGATTCTCATTTGGTTTAATATTATTCAGAAACAACTCATATGTTATTTCATATTCTCCTTTTCTCATCGGTGTATATGGACCATACACAAGCCATCCATCTATAGGATTTACGGTTTTTATCTGTTTGTCCGGATAAGCTTTACCTACTATACTATAAAGCGGATACTTTTTTAATATATCAACATTACTTTCTTTTTTATACCACAAATATTCCACAACCGTTAATAATAAAATTAAAATAATGATAATTATTTTAAAATATTTTTTCACCAATCCCCCTCTAATATAATCAACATTATATCTGATTACACAGATTTTTTAACACCAATTACACTGATTAGAACCTAAACCTTTAAAATAATCTGTGTAATCTGCCTTTTAATCAATGTAATCAGACATCCCTCTCTTTTTAGGATGTCTAATTAACATTTATTTTTTCTTTAATCACAACAAAAGGTTTCTTTCTAACTTGTGAATGTATAGCCCCAATATATTCCCCTATTACACCTAAAAAAAACATCTGTATGCCTGAAAAGAACAATACTAATACAATAACCGTTGCAATACCGGGTGCTTGTATATTCCAAAAAAATATTTTTATTACTGCATAAATCAGCGCAATCAAAAAGCTTATCACAGAAAGTATCACACCTATATAAGTACATATTCTAATAGGTATTATAGAATAGCTTATAAATGCATTAATAGCAAAATCTATCAGATAAGTTAAATTACTTTTTGATTTTCCGCGCGGGCGGGCATTTCTTTCATAATTAATGCCTATTTGTTTAAAACCTATTGTAGTAATTAAACCTCTAACATATGGTTTATAATCATCTATTTTTATAAGCTCATCCACCACTTTTTTATCCGTTAGCCGGAAAACACCAGCATTTAAAGGTAATGGCTCTTCCGATAATGATGAACATAATTTATAAAATGTCTTTCGCATAAAGGACATAAGAAAATTATCTCTCGTTTTGTTTCTAACCCCATAAACAACTTCGTAACCTTCTTCCCATTTTGTTATAAAGGCCGGTATCAATTCTGCAGGATCTTTTAGGTTGCCTTCAAAACCTACTACAGCATCACCCGTAGCAAAAGTATAGCCAAAAAATTCGTTTTTAATAGGTCCAAAATTTTTTGAATAGGTTACTACTTTAACCCTTTTATCTTTAGCAGCAATATCTCTTAAAATATTTATAGTATTGTCGGTACTGCAATTATCCATAAAAATATGTTCGTAATCATATTTTTCGGATAACCCGAAAAAAGTTTTCTTAATTACTTCATAAACTTCATTTATTGTTGCTTCTTCATTGTAGATACATGTGACTACGGATATTTTTTTCATTGTATCTCCATTTACGAAAATTTTAAAATGTATTTTTTTAAAGCTGGTTTAATTTTTGTTAATCCTTGAAATACTTTATAAGTTGCAACTTTTAATTCTTTAGGCATCATTAAATAAAATAATAACATAATTTTTGAAATAACCATATAAGCTCCGGAAACAACAAAGAAACGTTTACGGCAATTACGGCAATACATCAAATAAAGAAAATATAATTTATAAGTAATCGAATAATTTTTATATTCTATAATTTCTTTGCAATGAGGACATTTAACTTTAATATTATACGTATTATCTTCGGTTTTTTTTAATGACTTCGGTACTGCATAAAACCTATATCTAAGTTCCGCTTCATAAATATCATATTTCAATTTTTCAAGCTCTCTATCTGTCATAGTACCACTCATATTCAATATATCATAAATATGATTTTCTATGAAATCCAGTTTATCTTTGATTATCCCCTTTTCAATACAATGCTCATAAAGCTCACTGCCGGGATAAGGATTAATATAAGATAGCATAATACCTGCAGAATTATTTTTCTTCCAATAATCGAGCGTCTCACTAGCTGTTTGCATGGTTTCAGCGGAGTCGCCAAATATAAAATTAGCCTGGATACTTATATTATGTTTCATTGTCGTATCCACAGCATTTTTTATTTGTTCCGGAGTTATATGTTTTTTCATACTTTTTAAAACAACAGGACTATAGCTTTCAAAACCATAACTTATCATATAACATCCGGAATCTTTCATTACTCTTAACATTTCGTCATCTAATTTATCAACCCGCATCTGGCAACTCCACTTGCACTCCCATGAAATCTCCGAAAAAAGCATTTTTATGCGTTTGCAGAATTCAAAAAGCCATTCACGGTTATTGGAAAATAATTCGTCATAAATAGCAATTGTATTTATACGATAACGCTTTATCATAACTGAAAGCTCATGGATTATAGAATCAACACTCCTTTGCCGATATCTATTACCTACCGGGTGAAAACAAAAAGTACATAAAAAAGGACATGAACGGCTGCAGACAATGGGATATACCCTTGGAAAGTCATATAAATCGTAGAAATACATATCTGAAGGCTGCATGTTGTCAAGATATTTTTCAAACTCAAACCCTTCAAAATCCGGTAAAGGAATAGTATCCAGATTTTCTATAGGTACTTGAGGTTTTGTACAGATAAATTTGGCATTGTTATCCAAATAACCTATACCATCAACATATTTAACATTATCACCATTTTTAATACTATTAACAAGCTCTACAATTGTTTTCTCGCCTTCGCCAATTACAATATAATCCGGTTTCAGAGCATTAAACATAAGTTCTGGTTCGCTTGAAATTGCTCCACCGCCTAAAATAAGTTTGGCATCGGTACCTGATTTATGAACAGCATCTGTGACCATCTTTATCTGTTTATATGAAGTAGATAAACCGCCGGTACAGATAACATTATACTTTTGCGAAAATAAGTAATTATTTATTAAATTTTCAGTTGTACCCGAATAATGATTCAGGTTTAGACAATCAATATCATGTCCCGCTAATTTCAATGCCGAAGATATGTACGCTAGTCCCAGCGGAAAAAGATATTTATAATTTACTTTATCAGATACAATTGTACGCGGAACAACAATTAATATTTTCATCTATTTTTTTTTAAAAACACATCAAAAATATGAATTATATATTTGAGTTTTTCTTTATTTATTCCTGGATATACTCCAATCCAGAACAGATTATTCATAACTAAATCAGTGTTTTTCAAGTCACCATGCACTCTGTATTTTATATTTTGATAGGCAGGCTGTTTTATCAAATTACCGCCAAAAAGCATACGTGTTGCAATTTTATTTGTTTCAAGAAAACTTACAATATCTGATCTATTGAATGATGCCGTTTCTTTTACTATAATCGGGAATCCAAACCAGCTCGGTGAAGAATTTTTTGTCGCAATAGGCAAAATAAAATATTTTTCGTATCTTTTTAATTTAGTAAACAGATATTCGAAATTATTTTTACGTACATCTATAAATCTTGGAAGTTTTTCTAACTGAGCTACTCCTACGGATGCCTGCATATCCGTTACTTTTAGATTGTACCCTATATGAGAGTAAACATATTTATGATCATAACCGAATGGCAATTCACCGAACTGCTGATTAAACCGCATTTTACAGGTATTATCGTGTCCGGGTTCACACCAACAATCTCTTCCCCAATCACGAAATGATAATATTATTCTTCTCAACAATGGATCATTTGTTGCAACCGCACCGCCTTCGCCCATTGTGATATGATGAGCCGGATAAAAACTGAATGTTGAAATATGGCCGAATGTTCCGGTATATTTACCGTTATATCTTGATCCAAGAGCATCGCAATTATCTTCAATAAACCAAAGGTTGTATTTTTTTACCAATTTTAATATTTTATCTATATTTGACGGATTACCCAAAGTATGAGGAACAAATATTGCTTTTGTCTTTTTTGAAATTGCTTTTTCAATTTTATCGGCTTGAATGTCATATGTTCCAAGCTCAACATCAATAAATACCGGTTTCAGGTTATTTTGAATAATTGGATTTAATGTTGTCGGAAAACCGCATGCGGTCGTAATTACTTCATCCCCTGGCTTTAACTGTCTATTTTTTAAAGCCCTAGAAGTTAATGTTGTTAAAGCAATAAGATTTGCGGAAGAGCCGGAATTAACCAAAGAACAATATTTCATTCCTAAAAACTCTGCAAATTTTTCCTCAAACTCCTGTGCATATCTTCCGGCAGTTAACCAAAAGTCAAGCGAAGAATCAACTAGATTTACTAGTTCTTTATAATCATAAACCCGTCCTGCGTAATTTACAAGTGTGCTGCCCGGAATAAACTTTTTCTTCTGCTGTGCAAAATAAAACTCCTTAACCTTATTTAAAATTTCTTTTTTTATTTTTAATTCATTTTTCATATTACTCTCCAATATTTCACATCAATTCTTTTGTTTCATATTTAATACAATCCAAAGAAGAATATTTGGGAATATATCCTATGCTTTCTGCTTTTCTGCTTTTCGAATAATAACTATTTTTATTTCCGGTTATTGACGAAATGCTAATATCATTACTTACATGATATTTTAAATCATATTCCTTTTTGAAAAAATTTAAAATTTCAAACTTCTTGATAGGTTTTTTACTATATACATCGAAAGCATCATTAATATTTTTTTTATTTATGAAATTTTGAATCAATGCAACTAAATCCTCAGGATGTATAAAGTCTCTTATTATGTTTTCTCTGTTAGTTATAAATTCTTTTTCATTCTTAATACATGTTATTATTTCAGTTAATAAATATTTAGAATCAAGCTCAATAAATCTACTAAAATAATTAAATATTCTTAAATCAACTATGTTCAATTTTTTTAAAGATCTATGTTTTGCCTCACAATTAAGTTTAGATATGCCGTAATAATCGCCTTCACCGATATTTTTAATATTCCATTTCGAACAAGTCGAATCACAAACGGGCATCTTAAAATCAGACCCATAAACAGCCCCGCTACTTAAATAAATATAAATTGATTTAGAATGTTTGTTAAGATATTCAATTACCATGTTGTCAAAACTTTCGGTAAGGTTAAAAATTTCACTACCCAATTCCTTAACCTTGGATGGAATTCCGACTCCGACACAATTTATTATTGCATCATATTTACCGCTGTCAAATTTATTAAAAGTATTTACATTATGTTCATTCTCACAATTAATTTCTTTCAAGAATTTTTTTAATTTTTGTAAATTTCGCGCAAATAAAAAAAGATCATATCTTTTTTGCCTACTTAAATTATAAATCAAACTTTTAGATATATGACCTGTTGCTCCAAGTACCGCTATTTTCTTTTTCATAAACTTCTATTATGATTCAGCAACCATTTCTTTCTTCAAAATTTTTCTATCCAGAAACGGAAACATGTCTTCGTAAGGTTTTGAAACCAAAGTACCATCTGGTCTTTTTTCCGAAGATATTCTCGGGATAATCAACTGCCATTCCGGTGTCATAACATCACAAATTACAGGCCCTGACGAATCCATAACTTCCTTAATTTTTGAATCAACTTCTTTTACTGAATTTATTCTTACACCTTTTATTCCGTATGCCTGTGCAATCTTTAATGAATCCGGACACCAAACTCCCGTATCCGGTCCTTCGCCCAATAATCTTCCTTCCATAAAGTTTTTTTGCGTGTGTCTTATAAGCAAATATCCGTTATTATTAAAAATAAAAACCTTTATCGGTAATTTATTATGTTTAATAGTTGCAAATTCCTGAATATTCATCTGCAAACTTCCGTCACCGGTAATAACTATGGTTCGTTTCCTATCGTTTGCAATGCAAGCACCTATTCCGGCTACCCACCAGCCCATTGAAGAAAGACCGCCTGTAGTTAAAAATCTCTGACCTTTTTTTATTTTCCATGCCTGGCATGCAACATGGAAACAAGTACCAGTATCAACGATTATCATATCCTCTTTCTTAGATATTTCCGATAATCTATCAGTAAAATAATATGAATTAATAGGTTTTTCTTTTTTGTAGGAAGGCAAAACTACAGGATATGTTTTTTTCCAATGATTACATTGTTTAATCCATCCGGTAAAATCAGGAACTTCGGATGCTTTAATTTGTTTTAATATCTCAGTAAAAAAACGTTTAACATCGTTGTGAATTTTCAAGTCGATATTTACACCTGGTTTATCCAGTTCTTCCTTGTCAATATCAACAACTATTTTTTTAGCAAATTTACCGAAATTTTTAGGATCATGCCCGACAAGCGCAGAAGCGAGCCTGCAACCGGCAGAAATTATTAAGTCTGAATTCTGGATTGCAAAGTTTGCAGACCTTTCTCCGTAGTTACCCGGACGGCCGACATATAATTCATTATCGCTATTTATAAGGTCAATTCCCAGCCTGGATGTGATTACCGGTATATTTAACTTTTCACATATTTCTGAAAATTCGCTAACAGCATTTGCCAAACGTACACCCTGCCCGACTACGAAAACAGGCCTTTTCGAATTATTCAAAAGTTTCAATGTACTAAAAACTTGTTCTTTTAATAGACTATTATTAGTATTTTCAATTGGCGGCATAAACTCTTCTAATAAATGAACCGGTACTTCCATCTTTTGTATATCCAAAGGTACATCAATCCATACAGGTCCCGGACGGCCGCTTAAAGCAAGATAATATGCCTTGCCGATGTAATACAATATTTTAGCGGGATCATCAACTGTTATAAAATATTTTGTAGCTTTCTCAACAAGAGGTTTTATATTTATGCCCTGAATACCGTATTGTCTTACCGGATGCTCTTGCTGATATTTAACGTGAGATAACGCAGACTGTCCCGATATAATTATCATTGGCGACGAATCAGTCCAACCTCCGACAAGACCATTCATGACATTCACAGAACCAGGCCCTGCGGTAACCAACACAACACCTAACTTACCGGTTATTCTTCCGTATGCATCAGCCGACATTCCGGCGGTCTGTTCATGATGTGTACAAATCGGCTTTAGTTTTTTATTTTGATAAATTGCATCAACAAGAAACATCGCTTGTCCGCCTGAAACCATAAAAACAGTATCAGTACCTCTGTCAGTTAAATATTTGAAGATAAAATCTGCAACTCTCATTTTTCAATACCTCACTTTTAAAAGACGATTACACAGATTTTAAAAAACGATTACACAGATACTACAATCGTGCCTTAACCTGCCTACCGTCAGGCAGGTCTGTGTAATCTTGCTTTAATCAGTGTAATCAGATATTGTTGGGTTTTCCAACAATATCATAATAATGATTCAATATCGTAACTTTCTTCTTCAGAACCTTTTTTACTTGCCAAATACATAGCAACATCAACAATGAAATCTTCCTGTCCTGCTACTATCTTTCTGCGTCCCAATTCCATAAAAATATCTCTTGGATCAACCTTAAATCTTATAGCTGCCTTTTTTACATTATTTGCAAAACCGGAAAAAACACCGGCAAGACCGCTGATTAAGCTCATTGATGTTATTTCCTGCGGTGTTTTCATCATTTTTGCAACAACATGATCGCTTGCATCCATCAATTTATATAAATCAAGACCTGTTTCAATTTCCAATTTCGAGAGAAGTCCTGATAAAACTTCAAGCTGGCAATTACCCGCTCCTGCCCCAAAACCTCGAACAGTACCATCAATAATAGCAGCACCTGACTCTATTGCTATCAACGAATTTGAAATTGCAAGACCAAGATTATTATGAGCATGAAAACCTACTCTAACTTTTAAATGATCAACAAAATATCTGACTGTATCTGATACTAATTTTGGAACCGAAGCTCCTGCAGAATCCATTAGAATTACACCTTGTGCTCCGTAACTCTGCATTTTTAACGCTTCTTCCAAAAGCCGTTCTTTAGTAGCCATATGATACATCATCAATATACCATATGCTTCCTTTCCCTTAGATCTTATGTATTCTATATGCTGCTTGGTAACATCTGCCTCTGTACAATGAACTGCAACGCAAAATAATTCAACTCCTCTATCAATAGCCGGATTTAAGTTTTCTTTTATCGTACCAAAACCGGGTATTAAAAATGCTCCCAATTTAGTTTTTTTAAGTTCCCGGTGAGCGGTTTCAAGCATTTCATTATCTGTAAGTGCGGATAGCCCAACCTGCAAAGAAGAAGCGCCAAGACCATTGCCATGGCCGACAATTACGGTATATAAACCCGCCTCATCTATTTCCCTGCAATAATTTTTTATATTTTCAGCTTCAAGCTTATGGCTTACAGCGTGAGAACCGTCACGCAAAGTTGAATCAAAAAAAATGAGTTTATTATCCATAGATTATGCCTCTTCTTATAGTATCTTCTTTTTTGCGTATTCTTCTGCCATATTTACTGCTGCACACGTTATTATATCAAGATTTCCGGAATATTTTGGCAAAAAATCCCCCAAACCGACAACCTCAACCATTGTAGTTACCCTGTTATTTTCTGCTACCGGCCCGAGCGTTATTTTAAAACCGGGAACATATTTTTGAATTTTCTTAGCCATTGCCGTGATTTCAATATGAAGTTTTTCAATATTTGGATTTTCTATTTTTGCATAAATTGTGTTGTGCATTAAAACAGGCGGTTCGGCAGGATTTAGTACGATAATTGCTTTAGCGCTCTTTACACCGGTAAATTCTGTTATCGCATCTCTGGTCGTCTGAGTAAACTCATCAATATTTGCCCTGGTACCCGGACCTGCTGATTTGGACGAAATACTAGCAGCGATTTCAATATATTCTATTTCAGGATGGACTTTCATTATTGCGTATGCAATTGGAATTGTCGCCTGGCCGCCGCAAGTTATAAGATTGATATTATCCGAGTTAAGACACTCTGCCATATTTATTGCAGGAACACACATCTTGCCGACTTGGGAAGGAGTTAAGTCAATTGCATACTTTTTTAAACTTTTCAAAATCGGCGCATTATATAAATGTATTTTTGCGGATGTAGCGTCAAATACAATCTCGCAGCAATCAGGATTATCTTGAATATATTTTATAGATTCACTTGAAGTCTTAACTCCCATTTGCTCTGCTTTTCTGATTCCGTTCGAATCCTTGCTCCTGCCTGCAAAAATCCCGCATTCAAGTATTTCCGATCTTTGTATTTTAACTAGCAAATCGGTGCCGATATTCCCTGTTCCGATAATTCCAACTTTAACTTTTTTCATTATTTAAATTTTTACACTCAAATTATCTGATGCAGCAACTGTATTTTTAAAAACTTTACTTGCTATTATCTGTGCTTCTTTTCTTTCCTTTAGAGTTTTGTAAATATTAGGATCAAAATGAACTAATAGTAATTTTTTAGCGTTAGATTTTTTTGCTAAATATGCTGCTTTCTGAGGATTTAAATGCGGCCAGCTTTTAACATCTTTATTTACTTTATATGAACATTCAGTTATCAATAAACCGGCATTCTTTGCAAGTAAAAACAAGTTATCACACATTGCCGTATCCGGGCAATACGAAATTACTTTATTTTCTAAATAAAATCTATATCCGTAGCAAAGAGCTGTATGGGATAATTCCTTATATTCAACATTTACCGGAAACTTTATTTTCTTGTCAATATTGTAAAGTGTTATATCAGTTTTCAACTGCTTCAACGGCATAGAATATGGCTGTTTAATTATTGTATTTATTGCTTTTTTTAAATTGGGTGGACCGTATATTTTAATTCCCTGAGAGAAATTAAATTTATTTAAAATATGTAACCCAGATATGTGGTCTAAGTGATAATGACTTAAGAAAAGATATATTGGTTTCTTAGATTTTATATATTTATCTATCTTGTAAAATCCATTTCCTGCATCAAGTATTATAAACTCTTTATCTGTCTCTATAAGTATACAGGTAGTATTACCTGTCTCAGTATCGTACCAGCCGTTTGTCCCTAAAAATATAACTTTCATGTATTAAAACCAATTAAAAATTAAAAATCTTGTCCCGAGCTTGTCGCGGGATTAAAAATTTAGTGTTTTATCTATAAACTCCAAACCATTTACCTTTTACTCGTTACTCGTTACCTATTACCCGTTACTTATTTTAATCTTTCGTACTATTTATTAAAATAATTGGTATACCAATCAACTGCTTTCTTTAATCCGGTATTTAAAGTAAATTCCGGTTTCCATTTAAGTATTCTTCTTGCTTTTTGCGAAGCTAAGTATTGATGTTTAATCTCATATTTTGCTTGATTTAATATTTTGTAATCAGGTTTTTTACCGGCTATTTGATAAATCCTTTTAACCAGTTCAATAACAGTAATAGGATTTTCATCACTAAAATTAAAAGCTTCGCCGCCTAATTTCAGCTGTTGAAGCTTTTCTGCTAATAAAATATATCCATTAGCAATATCTTCAACAAAAACATAATCGCGCGTAAATTTACCGTCACTTCTTATCTCAATAGGTTTATTCGCTATCATGCATCTTACAGTATCCGGAACTATCCTTGAAAAGTTAAAATCCCCCGGACCATAGATATTACCGCATCTGGTTGTTGCAACAGGTAAACCATAGGTGTGAAAATATGTATATGCAATTAAATCGGCACAGCTTTTTGAAACATCGTATGGATGATCACCGTGCAATGGTGCATCTTCTTTATAAGGAAGTATCTTATGGCTTCCATATGCTTTATCACTTGAAGCTGTAACTATTGACTTAACTGTTTTTGAATTTCTGCATACTTCCAGAATATTCCAAGTACCTTCAATATTAGAAGAAAATGTTAAAAGCGGATTTTTGATACATTTACCTACGATTGCTTCTGCCCCAAGATGAAGAACTACTTCAATTTTATATTTAGAAATTATATTTTTCACCAAATTATAATCAGCAACACTGCCTTTTACAGTAACTATTTTTTTATAATCTTCTTTATTGAAAAGAGTATTTTTTCTTTTAACTTCAATATCTAAACCCACGATATTAGCATCAGCAGAAATCAATATTTTCGTAAGATTACTGCCAAGAAATCCTTCATTTCCGGTTATCAAAACATTTTTGTTTTTCCAAAATTTTCTATTCATATTCCCCTCATAATAAATACGATTTCACAGATTTCTAACATCGATTATTTACCCACCAACGTTTCAGTGGCGGGCACCGATTAGGACCTAATCCTTAATATAATCTGTGTAATCTGTCTTTTAATCTGTGTAATCAGAGACAGCCTTCTTTTAGGATGTCTTCCATGATTTCCATGGTGCTTCGCCATTGTCCCATAATTTTTCTAACTCTATTTTATCTCTTAGAGTATCCATACACTTCCAAAAACCCGGATGTTTATACGAATTTAGCTGATTCTTCTTCGCAATATTCTCAAGAGGTTCTCTTTCCCATATTGTAGAATCACCTTGTTTGATAAAATCGAAAACTTCCGGTTCTAAAACAAAGAAACCTGAATTTATCCAGCTACCTTCCCCTTTTGGTTTTTCCAAAAAAGTTTTAACATTGTTATTTTTTTCTATATCTAATACTCCGAATCTTCCTGCAGTCTGAATTGCAGTAAGAGTAGCTAATTTTTTACTTTTCTTATGTACGCTAATCAGTTCTTTTATATTTACATCTGCGACACCGTCTCCATATGTCATCATAAAAGGTTCATTACCAATATATTTTTCAATCCTCTTTAATCTTCCCCCTGTCATTGTCTCAGGACCTGTATCGACAAGCGTTATTTTCCAGGGCTCAGAAACAGTGTTATGTATAATTGTTTTATTTTTACTCATATCTAATGTCATATCGCTCATATGCAAAAAATAATGAGAAAAATACTCTTTTACCACATAACCAAGATATCCAAGGCAAATTACAAAATCATGAAAACCATAATGAGAGTAAATTTTCATTATATGCCAAAGTATTGGTTTACCGCCAATTTCAATCATTGGTTTAGGTGTATTTTGCGTCTCTTCGCTAATCCTGGTCCCTTTTCCTCCTGCAAGAATCACTACTTTCATGATTTACTCCTTAAAATTAAAAATTTATGTTTTTTATGTTATTGTTTTATTTGCTTTACTTACTCATTACTCATTACCCATTACCCATTACTTGTTTTTATTATAATGGATTTTTTTCAAAATAATCTACTATAAATGCTAAAAATATAGCAACCAAATAAGAAACGATAGTTATTATTAATACAAATTTCAATTTATTCTGTGCCATCCTCATTTTAGGAAGTGACGCAGATGATGCTATAATCGCTGATTTAGTATAATATTTTATTTCCATTTCTTTTGACGCTAATCTATTTTGCAAATCAAATTGCCTCTTTAATGCATTTTCTTTGGCTTCAACCATAGTTTGAAATACATATGATTGTGCTAAAATATTCGTCTTTTCTTTTGCAGCTATTTTTTGGTCAATCTCACCTACATCTTTTTTAATATTTAAAATTTGTTCTCTTAAATCATCTAGATCTTTGTTTACTATAGAAAGTGCTTCTTGAACCATATCGTTTTCCCTTTTTAATATCATAGAACATATGTTATCAACTAATTCTTTTGCCTTTTCAGGTGTTTTACCCATGCCCATTATCAATAAATAACCTGAAGATATCTTCATTGCGTTAGGTTCTCTTATTTCAGTTATACTAAAACTTTGAGTTAAACTAAATGCTTTGTCTTCAGGGATAGCCATCTTTTCAACAAGTATTTTTAAAAAAGGATTTAATGTTTGTTTAAACAGTGTTTCCAAATTCTCAGCACTTTCCACTGTCGTTCTTTCAATTTTTGCCTGCTCAATTATTGCTGTGGTTTGGTATACCGTTGGCTGTATAAAAGCTATCGCAACCGAAATCAAAAAACCAATAACCATTATTTTTACAATCATTTTCTTTTTTTTCTTAACTACAATTAAATAATCCCTTAAATCCATTTCTTGCTCAGACATAATTCCTCCTGATATAATTAACATTGAGCCTGTCACGAAACTATTTTTCCGTCGGAGAATTTATGGGCTAAAATATT